>CALRQQ020000097.1:0-9750 GCA_943370345.1 Chitinophaga pinensis | reverse complement strand
GGCTACTTCAGATCCCATGAGGAGGTCTACTTCCGGGATCATTCGTAAATATTCACCGGTTACGACCTGGGTAATGGATGATAAAATGAAATCCTCGGCTACTATGGGAGATGATCCCTGGGACAGTCGTCTTTACCTTAATATCTGGGTTTGCCAGATGGATCGCTTTGCCGGATATTCCACTGTACCAGGTTGCGATGCCAGACTGGACGGAATTGTATTAGGGCTGGCGGCATTTGGTTCCGGTCAGAAAACGATCATTCATGAAGCGGGCCATTGGATGGGCCTCAAACATATCTGGGGAGATGAATACTGCGGAGATGACGGCGTGAGTGATACGCCCAAACAAGCGTCTTATACTGTCGGATGCCCCAGCAACATACGGGTGACTTGTGGCAATAACCCCACCGGGGATATGTATAACAATTACATGGATTTTACCAATGACGCCTGTATGAACCTTTTTACGAAGGGGCAGAAAGCCAGGATGCTATCTGTGTTTGCCTCCGGTGGCGTACGGAACAGTTTATTGAATTCGGCCGGTCTCGATAGACCAATGAGCTATGAAAGCCCTTTGCCTGATCAGGATCCGCGCTGGTTACAGGTGAAAGTGTATCCCAACCCGGTAAGCAACACCCTTTACCTGGATTTTTCTTACGATGTGCGTTGGATCGGGAAAACTATTTTTATAACCAATTTGGTAGGACAAAGTATTAATAATGTGACAATTAGCGCAAAAATCCAGACCATCGATGTGACAAATCTCAAACCCGGGATCTATTTTCTTGCAGCAAAAAATGATCAGGGTGTGTCTATTAAAGTGAAGTTTATAAAACTGTAAAGTCGCAACCAGAATACATACTAACGCTGAAAGGCCGCCAACAGGCGGTCTTTTTTTTACCCCAACCCCAAACCAGATCAAATAGCTAATGCACAAAAAAGAGGCTGTTCATTTCCATGAAACAGCCTCTTCGCAGGTATTGTAATTTGAACCTTGATGCTTATTTGGTTCCCGGCATCCTGGTTCCTGGGTTTTTAAATATGGATGGCTTCTCCGTAAGCCACTTCAATAGCATCCTTGATGCTTTCGCTGATCGTCGGGTGGGGGTGGATCGCATTCAGGACCTCATGGTAAGTGGTTTCAAGTTTCCGGGCAGTCACGGTTTCCGCGATCATTTCCGTTACATTGTAGCCGATCATATGGGTACCCAGCCATTCGCCGTATTTGGCATCAAAGATCACTTTAATGAACCCTTCTGTATGACCAGCTGCGGAGGCTTTACCGCTGGCACTGAGCGGGAACTTACCCACTTTGATCTCGTAACCGGCATCTTTTGCCTGTTTTTCGGTATAACCAACCGATGCGATCTCCGGTACACAATATGTGCAACCGGGAATATTGTTATAGTCGATCGCTTCCGGAAGGTGGTTGTATTTTTTCTCGTTGTATGCAATGGCTTCCACACATACAATCCCTTCTTTACTGGCCACGTGTGCCAGGGCCTGACCGGGAGAGCAATCTCCGATCGCGTAAATACCAGGGATATTGGTCTGGCTGTATTTGTCCACCAGGATCCGGCCTTTTTCGGTCTTGATACCCAGAGCTTCCAGTCCGATCCCCTCAATATTGGCGGCCACACCTACTGCACTGAGTAATATATCGGCTTCCAGTACAACTTCGCCGGTGGCTGTTTTTACTTTGGCCTTTACTCCGGCACCGGTGGTGTCCACCGAGGTCACTTCACTGTTGGTCATGATATCGATGCCGTTCTTCTTGTATTGTTTTTCCAGCTCTTTGGAGATATCCTCGTCTTCAACTGGTACAATGCGGGGGAGAAACTCAACAATGGTCACTTTCGTGCCCATGCTGTTGTAGAAATAAGCAAATTCAACGCCGATGGCGCCACTGCCCACCACGATCATGGATTTGGGCATTTCCGGCAACACCATTGCTTCGCGGTAGCCAATAATCTTTTTGCCGTCGATCGGCATAGTGGGGAGCTGACGGCTTCTGCCGCCCGTTGCCAGTATGATATGTTTGGCTTCCACCACCTGGGACTTACCATCCTTATCGGTTACTTCCAGTTTGCCTTTTGCAATCAGTTTTCCATAGCCCATGATCACATCGATCTTGTTCTTCTTCATGAGGAACTGAACTCCTTTGCTCATTTTATCCGCCACACCGCGGCTTCTTTTTACCACGGCGGTAAAGTCGGGAGCTCCCGAAGCCTCAATACCGAATTCTTTGGCGTGTTTAATATATTCATTGACCTGGGCGCTTTTCAGGAGGGCCTTCGTGGGGATACAGCCCCAGTTGAGGCAGACACCGCCAAGGCTTTCTTTTTCGATTACTGCTGTTTTGAAACCTAATTGGGACGCCCGGATTGCTGCCACATATCCGCCGGGACCGCTACCGAGAACGACTACATCGTATGCCATATTTTGGGTAATTAGTTGATAAGTAAATGGGTTATTCAATATTGAGTGGCGAAGTTATCCGAAAAGCCCCAATTGGCAAAGGGGCGTTGAACAGGGATCCGGGTAGGGGCAGGACAGCTTCCGGTTACACGGCAAGGGGAAAAAGACTATTTTCGGGCTTGAAAACCAGCCGGAAGGGTATTTTCACAGGCTGTGAAGAAATTTGCCAAAAAAAGAAAGGAATACCGTTAGTAATTACCTGATTTTCCCTACCTTTGCCGTCCCAAAAATTGTATCAATCATGGCAAGAGTATGTCAGGTTACAGGTAAAACACCCATCGGAGGCAACAAGGTTTCGCACTCCAATATCAAGACGAAGCGTCGTTTTCTGCCCAACCTGCAGAAAAAGAAGTTCTACCTGGCTGAAGAGGATAAATGGATCACGCTGAAACTGTCCACCGAAGCGATCCGTACCATTAATAAAAATGGTCTGTACAGCGTAGTGAAGCAACTGAGAGCAAAAGGAGAAAAAATCTAACTTTTTAAAGTTTAATAATCATGGCAAAGAAAGGCAACCGTGTACAGGTAATCCTGGAATGTACTGAGCACAAAACAAGTGGTCAGCCCGGCACCAGCCGTTACATCACGGTAAAAAACAAAAAGAACAACCCTGAACGTCTGGAGTTGAAAAAATTCAACCCCATCCTGAAAAAGGTAACTGTTCACAAGGAAATTAAGTAATCAGTTAAAAAGTAAAGAGGCAGATAATGCCTTGTACACTTTTCGACTTATAAACATATCAACTTTATAACATGGCAAAAGCAGCAAAAACGGCGATCAAGAAAGACCCTAAGCAGGCCGCCGAAGCAAAGAACTATACAAAAGTGATCAAGGCTGTCCGCAGTCCCAAGTCTGGTGCCTATACCTTCAAAGAGCAGATGGTGCACAAAGACAAGGTGAAGGATTTCCTGGCCCAAAAGTAATTACGGGTTCGGCCTGACTATATTAAAAGCTATTCGTTATTACGAATGGCTTTTGTTGTTTATGCTTTGGCAGGCTCAGCATAACAGGTGAGGGTTATTTTTGGAAATGAACGTTGAAAAGGAACATGCAAAAGGCCTGGTTTATTTTTCTGAGAAGGGGCCGTTTACTGACAGCTGACAACTGATATCCGGCGACTGAATCATCTGAATTAAATAACATCAGTATGGGATTTTTTAATAAACTATTTGGCAAGAAGGAGAAGGAAAGCCTCGATGAAGGGCTGAAGAAAACCAAGGAAGGTTTTTTGTCCCGGATAACGAAGGCAATTGCCGGTAAGAGCACGGTCGACGAGGAAGTGCTGGATAACCTGGAGGAAGCCCTCGTAGGGGCCGATGTAGGGATTGAAACCACGATCAGGGTTATTGAGCGGATTGAGAAACGGGTATCGAAGGACAAGTACATGAACGCCGGGGAGCTGAATAAAATGCTTCAGGAGGAAATTGAGGCGTTGTTAATAAATGCGCCAGAGTCAAATAGTTATGCTTTTGATTCTGAGCTTCCCCAAAAACCATATATAATACTGGTCGTAGGTGTGAACGGGGTAGGTAAGACGACGACTATCGGCAAACTGGCCTATAACTTTAAAAAGGCAGGGAAAGAGGTTTTGCTGGGCGCTGCAGACACCTTCCGTGCTGCCGCTGTGGACCAGCTGACCATCTGGAGTGAAAGGGTGGATGTACCGATCGTAAAGCAGGCCATGGGGAGTGACCCGGCAGCTGTGGCTTTTGATACTGTACAAAGTGCTGTTTCCCGTCAATCCGATGTGGTACTGATCGATACTGCAGGCCGATTGCACAATAAAGCCCATCTGATGGAGGAACTGAGCAAGATCAAACGTGTGATCCAAAAAACCATTCCGGATGCTCCGCATGAAGTGTTACTCGTGCTCGATGGTTCTACCGGACAAAATGCACTTGAACAGGCCAAGCATTTTACCGCCGCTACTGATGTAACAGCCCTGGCCATCACCAAGCTCGACGGTACCGCTAAAGGTGGGGTCGTGCTGGCGATCGCCGATCAGTTTAAGATACCGGTGAAGTTCATTGGTGTGGGGGAAAAAATGGAGGACTTGCTCGTATTTGATAAACATGAATTCGTGGATAGTCTGTTTAGCCTGGAAAAGTGAGTAGTGAGTGTGTTTCCAGACAACCTGCCTTTGCCGGCTGACATCTGACAATTGAAATAAATGAAGACAAAGAAATTACATAAGGACAAAGTCAACATCATCACCCTCGGGTGCAGCAAAAATATGGTGGACAGTGAAGTGCTGAGTGGTCAGCTGCTGGCCAACGATATTGAAGTAGTGCATGAGAATAAAAAGCTGGACCATAATATCGTAGTGGTGAATACCTGTGGCTTTATTGATAAGGCAAAAGAAGAAAGTATCAATACAATACTGGATCAGGTGGAACTGAAACGACGGGGTAAGCTGGATAAAGTATATGTGACCGGTTGCCTGAGTGAGCGTTACAAGAATAACCTGGAGGCGGAGATCCCCGAAGTGGATGCCTATTTCGGTACCATGGAACTGCCACTGATCCTGAAACAGTTTGAAGCTGATTATAAGACTGAACTGGTCGGAGAGCGTCTGCTGGCTACGCCGCAGCATTACGCCTATATGAAAATTTCTGAAGGTTGTAACCGTACCTGTTCTTTCTGTGCGATTCCATTGATGCGCGGTCAGCATGTCAGCAAATCCATGGACGACCTTGTAAAAGAAGCGGAAGGACTGGTAAAGAAAGGGGTGAAGGAAGTGATGCTGATTGCCCAGGAACTGACCTATTACGGACTGGATATCTATAAGAAACGGATGCTGGGCGACCTGATGAACCGGTTGGCCGATGTGAAAGGGCTGGAATGGATCCGTCTGCATTATGCCTATCCTTCCAAATTTCCGCTGGAGATTCTGGATGTGATGCGGGAGCGGGATAATATCTGTAATTACCTTGATATGCCACTGCAGCACGCGGCCAATAATATGCTGAAGGCTATGAAACGCCAGATCACCCGGGAGGAAATGGAAGAACTGACGATCGCTATCCGGGAAAAAGTACCGGGCATCTGTCTGCGTACCACACTTATTGCCGGGTTCCCCGGAGAAACGGAGGATGATGTAGAAGAACTCAAGGGCTTCCTCCAGCGCCAGCGCTTTGACCGGGTGGGTATTTTCACCTACTCACACGAAGAAGGAACCAGTGCCCACGACCTCGTGGATGATGTGCCGGCAGAAGTAAAGGAAAGCCGGGCGCAGGAGATCATGGAAGTACAGCAGGAAATTTCCTATGAACTCAATCAGGAAAAAGTAGGCAAGGTGTTCAAAACTCTGATCGATAAAAAAGAAGCCGGCCGTTACCTGGGCCGTACTGAATTTGATTCGGTGGAAGTCGATAATGAAGTGGTCATCCATTCAACCAAGAAACTCCCCATCGGCGAATTTGTGAATGTAAAGATCACGAAGGCGTATGACTATGACCTGGAAGGGGAAGTGGTGAGTTGAAGCAGTACCTTATAAGCAATAAGCTGTAAGTTGGAAGCCTCCGGATGGAGGCTTTTTTTATTATGAACCGGAAAGGGTATCAGGTGACTATCAATATGGCATACAAGGGTTCCGGTAAGGTTTTCGTACGATCGCATTTGTCCACTGCCGGTCCTGATACCGGGCGCTTATTTTTTGTTGAACCAACTCCTGCTTTTTTTGTTGTATAGTTTAACTTTATGTCGATGATTGCTATAATTAAACCACTTATACTGGCAGGTTTATGCCTGTGCAGTGCTTATGTCTATACGCAGCCTGCCGCATTATCGGAAAGCCATTCCTCCGTAACTACTACATCTTTACATGAAGACATATTTAATGGCGTACAAAGACCGCTTCCCTTTGATCTGCCGTCTTCCGGTCTTGTTACGTCTCCCGGTTCCGGAAAACCCTTGTTCACTGCTGCTGTAAAACGGGGAAAGCTAAATGGACAATGGCAAAGCTGGTATACAAATGGGGTAGCTCTTGATTCGGGACGTTTGGTCAATAATCTGCCGGATGGAGAATGGATATTCAGAAGCGAGACCGGGGAAATATTATCGATCCGTCATTACAGCGCGGATAAGTTTAAACGGATCACCAACGAAATGCAGCATTATCATCCCAAACGCAGTTTTTATTTTCTCGCGGCTTTATTCCAGAAAAGTAAACATCAGGCCCTGCAATACCTGGATGCCGGCTATTCTTTTCCGGACAGCCGTTCACGTAAACCGGTTTCAACCCTGCAGCAACTGGCTGAAGAAAATACCCATCCGGGAAATGCCTATCAGCCGGTATTTGTACAGTGTGTGCATGATGGGCTTTATATCAACTATTTTTCCGGGGGATTGGTAAAAGATTCCGGTATGTATAAGGAAGGGTTACGGTCCGGTAAATGGATCCATCGTGATACCGCACAACCGGGCTGGTTCCAGGGAGCTTACAGGCACGGACTTCCAATCAAGGAATGGAAGCATTATGATCAGAACGGGCGGTTGCTGGAGATCCTGTTTTACGATAATGCCGGCAGACTTCACTGGCGTAAAAAAATGAACAGGCAGCTTTCCCGTTAAGGAAGCCGCCTGTTATCTGATCCGGGTTAATCATCTTCCTCATTCTTTTTTTTCTCATGGCCACCGGTACTATCCGTTTTGTTGCCAGGAACAATCAATGTTTCTTCTTCTTTCTCATTTCCTTTTTCACCTGTACCTGTGGAAATGCCTCCCTGCAATTCAGTATGCCGGATCAATCCGCCCAGATGAGCCGTTTGTGCCATCGTTACAAAAGAAGCAAGCGAAAGAAGGACTGTAAGTATTAACAGCCCCTTCAAAAGTGATGCTTTTTTACGCACCAAGAGTCCCGCCAATGCCATTACACCAGTTGCAATGATCACGATCAGGGAGATCTTTGCCATTTCTTCATGACTTTCAATGGCGGCTTCATTCACGCCGGCTGCTTTCTCCACCAGTTCTTCTGTGCCTTCTCCGGTAAGAAATACCGGGGCAGTAAATAATGCGGCGGCAACCAGCATATACAAGGATAGATTGATAAAACCTTCGTTCTTCCGGAGTATACCCAACAGGAGGACCCCGCCACCAATGATCGAAAAAAATAAGGGAATATGATTTAAGGCTAAATGAATTTGTGCTGCATTCATAAGTTAATTTTTTTAATGTATATAAACAGGGGATCAGTACAATGAACAGACATTGTACGCCATCAACAGTAGTATCGATTAAGCCTTTGGAGGATGAAAGACCGCATTGGCCCGGTACGTGGGCATGCCTTCGGGATGGGTGATCGGTTCTGTGATCAGCAGAAATTCAGGGCAGGCCCGTTGTTCCATTCTGCCAGCTGAAATACTTGAATCAATATGCCCGAGTGCTTTCGGGTCTTTAAAAGGAAGTTCGTTGTCGTCATCATCGTCGTTATCTGCCGGATGATCGGCCGTATAATGTAATTGCAGAAAACCCATTACACTCAGGGATGGATCGGTTTGGCGATGTTCCTGTAAATGACGGATCAGCCCGGGTAATTTTACCAGCTGGTGCAGTTCCGTGGAACTGAACAGGAATAACGAGGCCAGTATGGAAATAACAGCTGATCGCAAAACACTTCTTTGTTTAAAGGTACAAAGAAAATAAAGTTCCGGGACTCCGGCTGCGCCATACTGCCGGTTTGGCTGCTATATTCCTGTTAATTTTTTTCTAACCGGCCAGGGAAACGCCGATCAGCTTTCCGATCCCAAATGTGATGGCGGCAGCGGCGAGTCCGAATACTACCTGCCGGAATCCGGAGTACCAAATGCTTTTCCCGGTAAATAATGTAATCGCTCCTCCGATCAGGAATAACCCGATAGCACTGGCAGCGGCACTTAAAAGGATCGCATTGGTTCCTGTCAAAAACATAAAAGGAAATACCGGAATGATGGCCCCGATGGCAAAAAGGAAAAAGGAATAAAGCGCGGCTTCAAAAGCGGATCCTTTTAATTCTTCCGCATTGATCCCGAGTTCTTCCTTTACGAGTAATTCATGTGCATGTTCAGGATCTTTCAGGATAGCGGCCGCCATTTCACGGGCTTGCAGTTCAGGAATTCCTTTGGCTTTATAGATCAGTTCCAGTTCTTTCATTTCATTTTCCGGACTGGTCTGTAATTCCTCCATTTCTATTTCCATCTGGTTCTCATAAAGCTCTTGTGAACTTTTAACCGAGATCCATTCGCCCAATGCCATGGATAAGGCCCCCGCCAGTAATCCGGCCAATCCGGCGAGTAATACCCCTTCCTGTCCATGTGTGGCACCCGCCACACCCATGACCAGACTGAAGTTGGACACCAAACCATCATTACCACCCAATACCGCGGCACGGAGGGCATTGCCGCCAACGGAACGATGCCGGGTCTCAAACCGGGCAATGGTACTGCCGGATACAGAGGAGTTATTAATGATGTTCTGCAATACTTTCACATGGTTGGTCTCTGTACCGGTAACCCGAAGGTTTGATTTTTTCTTTTCTTTTAACACCGCACTCGACAGTGTCTTTTCTGTATCCATCAATGTGCCCAGCACATAGTCATAACCGAATAGTTTGCCGATCCGGTTCAGCGTTTTGGCCCGGAAGGAGGGAGCCGGCATTTTTTCAACCGGCCAATTTATTTTTTTCAGAAAAGCTTCCGCATGACCTCTTTCAATTTCACTCATTTGCCGGAATATATCAGCCACCTGGTCATCTTCCTCATGCAAAGCCAGTTGGTTGTAGAGGTAACAGGCGTCTACTTCTGTCTGAATACTTTTTAGACTGCTCATATTCGTGCATTTTGGACTGTAAGATACACAAACAGATTGCCGGGGATCATGATTTTGATAAGGAGTGCCGGTGATCCTGAATAAACCGTGTATTAATTCAATGTGAAGTGTATACTGTTTCAGGTGCAATACCTTAATTTAGACGCACACCGCCGTTTATGGATCAATCATCAAATACTTACCTGAACAGAGACCTGAGCTGGCTCAGTTTTAACGGGCGGGTTTTAGCAGAAGCGGCTGACGCATCGGTTGCTTTATTTAACCGGTTCCTGTTCCTTTCCATATTCTCCTCCAACCTCGATGAATTCTTCCGTGTCCGGGTGCCGGCAGTGATGGCCTTCAGCGGGCTGACTACAAAAAAGATCTCGCTGGAAGATGAGTATCCCGCAGGACTGGCAGCACAGGTATATGAAACGGTGTTTGGCCAACAGGAGGAATTTGGACGTATACTCCGGCAGGAGCTGATTC
>CALRQQ020000096.1:0-9770 GCA_943370345.1 Chitinophaga pinensis | reverse complement strand
ACCGGACGTTTATTTCCCTCATTGTCCCACTCCAGCAGTTTCACCACCACCCGGTCGCCATCTTTGGCCTTGCCTATCGCATATAGCGGGATAAAAATATCCGGCATTGGTTTATCGGCCTCAGATATGAAAAAGGCAAAGCCTTTATTCATTTGCAGGTTGCCAATGAACTCGGTCCGTTTGCGGCTCAGCACTTCGCGTATCACACCTTGTAACCGGCGACCGCGGCCATCGGTATCTTTTACCGCCACTTTGACCGTATCACCATGCAGGGCGGTATTAAAATCCTGCGGCCGTACCATGATATCCGCTTCCATTCCTTCCACGGTCACAAAGCCCATACCGGAACGGGTAATATCGATCACACCTTTCACCACACGGCTGGAGGATGACCTTTCTTTAATTTTCTTTTTCTTGGAATTTTTTCTTCCCATACCTTACTCCTCTTTTTTAAACTCTTTAATAAAATCATTGACCCGCTTATCAAAAGCCGGTCCTTCGTCAAACAAAAACCGGTGACGTACCGGTACTACATAAAAGGGCAATTCCTTAATCTCTTCGGCAAACTTCAGCAACCGCACCGCATCCTTTTCCGTGGTCAGGATCACTTTCTCCCTTGAATTCATTTTCGAGTAGGCCTGCCGGATATCCCGAAGATCATCGATCGTGAAAATATGGTGATCCGCGTACTGCAGCATCTGATAGGTATTGCTATGCCCCTCCAGTAGTTTTTTGAGGGGTCTGGGATTGGCAATACCGGTCACCAGCAATATCTCAACATCCGTATCCAGTCCCCGTTCCTCCTGACTGATGATATGATAGGGACGGCTGTATTCGATACAGGTGAAATAGACCTGTTGTCCGGATAAAGGCGCTATTTCCTTTATGATCTTCTTCTTTTCCGTCTCCTCCAGGTCCTTGCGGCATTTGGTCACCACGATCACTTCGGCTCTTTTATAACTGCTTTTCAGATCACGCAGATCCCCGGTGGGCAGGTAAAAATCGCGGGTAAATAAATTATTATAATCGGTGAGCAGAATGTTCAACCCGGCTTTGACCGTCCGGTGCTGAAACGCATCATCGAGGATGACTACCTGGGTCTCCGGCCGGTCATGCAGCAACTGCGGTATCGCCACGATCCTTTCCTCACCTACGGCTACTGGTATATCGGGAAACTTCAGGTGAAACTGCATCGGTTCATCACCGATCTCCAGCGCGGTGGTCTGTGTATTGGCCAACGCATACCCCCGGGTCTTTCTTTTGTAGCCGCGGCTCAGGGTACCCACCTTATAATGGTCCTTCAGTGACCTGACCAGGTACTCCACCATGGGTGATTTGCCGGTGCCGCCTACTGATAAATTACCGACACAGATCAGGGGCAGGCCAAAAGAACTGCTGCCCAGTATTTTTTTATCGAACAACCAGTTGCGGACAGCGATCACCCCCCAATACAGCAAGGCAAATGGCAGTAAGAAGATCCGGAATGACTTCAGAAAAAAATTAGAAAACATAAATCGATTGAGGCGTCATACAAAGACTTAAAGGTACGTCAAATTCGTGCTTGTCCGGGATTTCGTCTACCGGCTCAAAATAGGAAAAACCCACGCGGATACAGTCCGGATGACAGTGTTGCAGAAAGCGGTCGTAATACCCTTTTCCATATCCGACCCGGAAACCACTCCGGTCAAAACAAAGCAGTGGTACAAAAACAATATCAAATGCATCCGGAGGCAGAATATCTCCGGACACCGGTTCGTGTGTCCCAAAATGATTGACCCTGAAATCAGTGTTGGCATCGGTGAGTACCGCTTCCATCCTGCCTCCGTCTGCCGTTATCCGCGGATAGGCGACCTGGAGCTCCGGGTTCCTGAATTCCATAAAACCGGTGAACAGATGTGTATCAGGTTCCTTCATGGATTCCATCGGCCAGAAGGAAAACAGGGTTTCCACAAAGGGCAGTGCTGCCTGCTGAAATTGGATCAGCAGCAGATCATCCAGCCTGGATTGCTCCGCGGTGGGCAGTGCCCTTCTTTTTTCCCTGTAAAGTTTCCGGAGTGCTGATTTTGTCATGGTCAATCCCTGTCCTCCACAAAAGTAGAGAATACAGTGGTGCCGTAGTTCCGCTCCGCCACAAAATACGGGGTAGCTTTATAATCGTTGCGGGGGGTATGTTCCAGTACAAACCGGCCGTCTTTCTTCAGCAACTGATTTTCAAAGATCAGTTTGGGAAGGTCATCGATATTCGTGAGTGCATAGGGCGGTCCTGCAAAAATAAAATCAAAGCGTTCGGTACATTGCTGGATGTATTTGAAGACATCCATTTTGATCACTTTGAAATTTTCCAGTCGCAGGGCCGCTGATGTTTTTTTTATAAAATCAAACATGGCCGCATCCTTCTCCACGATGGTAAGATCCGGCACCCCTCTTGATGCAAGTTCATAACTGATACTGCCGGTGCCTCCAAACAGGTCCAGTGTTTTCAGGGTTTCAAAATCCAGTTTATGCTGCAGTACATTGAACAGTCCTTCTTTGGCAATGTCCGTAGTAGGCCGTGTATACGGCATATTGGAAGGCGGATTGAATTTTCGTCCGCCATGTTCGCCGCCTATGATGCGCATCGGGCCAGGTCATTAAGGGTGGTGAAAAAATGGGCCGGGTAATCATTCGCCTGCCAGCCGGATTGACGGAAATCTATATGGAGGAAATACTGGTAAAGTTCTTTATACAAAGCCGAATCTATATCGATCAGTCCGGATACCTGTAATTGCAGTTCCTGCTGGGAGAGTCCCAGTTGTTCACAGCATTTCAGCAGGTAATACAGTACATCTTCCGGGGTAGAATAGGCATAGGTCTGGGCCAGTAAAAGCCGGCTGGATCTTACCAGCATGATGGTGAAATCATCCGGCCGGAAATCAACATACATATTGCCCTGCTCGGTAGCAGCGATCACCTGTTTGATCGCCAGGGAAAACTGGTGACGGCTCTGCGCGGCCGGGAATTGCTGTTGTACTTTATGCAGCAGTTCAGCCGGTACGGCATACATATTATAAAGCTGCCAGTCGGCGATATTCTCAGTGATCACCGCTTCCTGACCGTTAGTGCCATATAAGGCACGGAGCAATTTGCCTGACTCTTCCGGCTGATGATCAGCAGAAGAAAGCAAGGCACTGCCGGTAAAATCCCAGGATACCTGTACGCTGTAAAACTGTTCCTTTAAAACTGGAGCAAGTTGCATCAGTTCTTCGAGGGCAGCCGAATCGGTTTGTTCCGTACGGTAATAAGCCAACCGGTACAAAACTTCCCCGCCAGGGTTGGTAATGGAATAACCCAGGTGATGATTGCCGAGCCGGAGCGATAAAACCGGTTGTACAGCGATCGTTTCGTTATTTTCTATCGTGAATAACTGCTTCAAAATCGTTTTTCAATTCGTGCAATAATAGACAAAAATTTAAATATCGTAGGTTTGCTTCCTTTTCACCATGTCCGCCAGCATACATACAAATTTACAGGTAGAGGTCAGCAACCGGCAGATCTTCCGGATTGCGCTGCCCATCAGTCTGGCGATCCTGATCCCCCAGCTGAATTTCATCACCAATAATATATTCCTCGGTCATTATGACGGGGATGCGGATGCGCTCGCCGTGGCAGGTATCACGGGGGTCTATTACCTCATTTTTGCGGCTATCGGGTATGGACTGAACAACGGGCTGCAGGCCCTGATTGCCCGCAGGGCCGGGGAAAACAGGCCTGAAGAGATCGGCAAGCTTTTTACTCAGGGCGTACTGATCGGCCTGCTGGTGGCTGTGGCGGGTATCCTGATCACCTGGCTGCTCACCCCGGCGATCTTCGGACTGATCATCCATGATCCGTTGGTACAGGAAAAAGCCGTCAGCTTTCTTCGGGTCCGGATCTGGGGACTCCCCTTCCTGTATATTTACCAGTTACGAAATGCCCTGCTGGTGGGCACCAATCAGAGCCGGTATCTGGTAGCCGGTACCCTGGCCGAAACATTGGCCAATATCGGGCTCGATTACCTGCTTATATTCGGTCACTGGGGATTGCCGGAACTGGGATTCAACGGGGCGGCCATTGCATCGGTCATCGCCGAATTTGTGGGAATGTTTGTCATCTTCCTGGTGATCCGCTGGAAAGGGATCAGTCAGCGATTTGGCCTCTTTAAAGATCTCCGCTGGAACAGGGAAAACAGTGCCCTTATATTTTCCATGTCGGCACCGCTGATGTTTCAGCATGCGATCAGTATCATCAGCTGGCAATTCTTCTTTCTGTTGACCGAACACCATGGGGCCATGGCCCTGAAAGTGTCGAATGTGATGCGGAACATCTTCGGCGTGTTTGGCTGTGTGACCTGGGCTTTTGCCGCCACCACCAATGCCATGGTGAGCAATGTGATCGGCCAGGATAAAAAGGAACAGGTGATCCCTTTACTGATCCGTATAGGCCGACTGAGCCTGACCTGGGCGCTGATCGCCTGCGGATTATTGAACCTGTTTCCGGAAACGTTCCTGTCTATTTTCGGACAGGGCGATGCGTTTATTCACGCGGCAATGCCTTCACTCCGGGTGGTGACCACTGCCATGTTGCTGATGTCATTTTCGATCATCGGGCTCAGTGCGGTTACCGGCACCGGGAATACAAAGATCACTTTCCTGATCGAACTGTTTGCGATCATCATGTATTCGTCCTATGTATACCTGGTGAATGAATATTTTTTCCTGCCCATTCATATTGGCTGGATGAGTGAATGGTTATACTGGCTTTGTCTCTTCTTCCCTTCGCTCTGGTATATCCGGAGCGGACACTGGAAAGCGAAAGTGATCTAATATGTTTTTTCAAAGCAAACCCCTACTTCACCGGAGAACCGTTCGATCGGCGGATGAAGTTTATGGATGGAGATCCGGATACGGGTCACCTGGGTATACCGGGAATGAATGGTATCCGCAATGCCCATTACCAGTGTTTCGAGCAGGTCCGCCGGTTGTTTCATGGACAAGTCCACGATCTCAAAGAGCACGGCATAATTAAGGGTATCGTTTATTTGGGTGATCACTTCTTCCGGCGGACAATAATCCACTTCCAGGTCTACCCTGAAATCATTTCCTGTTTTCCGTTCCTCCGGGTAGAGGCCGTGGAAAGCATGAAAACGCAGATCCCGAAGCCCGATGGTCATGACAGCAGGCATCAGTGCAGTCCTTTGGCGCTGAGGTAACGTTCTGCATCCAGAGCGGCCATACAACCACTGCCGGCGGCGGTTACGGCCTGACGGTAGATCTTGTCCTGTACATCGCCGGCGGCAAATACACCTTCAATATTTGTTTTACTCGTACCGGGTGTGGTGATGATATAGCCTGCCTCATCCATGTCGATGAATGGTTTGAAGATATCCGAGTTGGGCTGATGGCCGATGGCCACGAAGAAAGCGCTTACCGGCACTTCTTCTTTCACATCCGTTTTGGTATTATGAATGCGGACCGCATGTACTTTTTTATCACCGAGTACTTCGTCGGTCACACTGTTCCAATAGATCTTAATATTCGGGGTATTCTTCACGCGTTCCTGCATCACTTTACTGGCCCTCATTTCGTCGCGACGTACGATCATATGCACCTGTGAGCAGATCTTGGAGAGATACAAGGCTTCTTCGGCCGCTGTATCGCCTGCACCCACGATCGCCACTTCTTTTCCTTTGAAAAAGAAACCATCACATACCGCACAGGCACTGACACCAAAACCATTCAGGCGTTGCTCACTTTCGAGACCCAGCCATTTGGCCGAGGCTCCGGTAGAGATGATCACTGCATCGGCTTCGATCCATTTTTCCTCATCGATCTGTACTTTATGTACCGGTCCGGAAAAGTCCACTTTGGTGGCCAGTCCATACCGGATATCGGTTCCCATACGGGCAGCCTGTTTTTCAAAATGCACCATCATTTCCGGCCCCTGGATCCCCTCAGGGTAACCGGGATAGTTTTCCACTTCGGTAGTGATGGTCAGCTGTCCACCGGGTTGTATCCCCTGATATAAAACAGGATTCAAACCGGCACGGCTGGCATAAATGGCGGCCGTATATCCGGCAGGGCCTGAACCAATGATCAGGCAGTGTACTTTTTCTGTGGCTTCCATGGTGTAAATAGATGACCGGTTAAGGATTGGTCAGTTGGCAAATTTAAGGAAAAGGTTGTTAGTTGTTCGCTGTCAGGAAACAACCCCTGCTTAGAAGAGTGAATTTAAGACATCGTACAGTTCCTCGTTTTACCGGATATGTCTCGTAATTCGTACTGCTGACTTCGTACTTATTACTGGGGTATCACAATCTTTTTGTACTGCGCTGCATAACCACCGAAGTAACCGAGGGCACCGCCTTTGATATTGCTCATGACCTTGGTCGGAGATGAAAACGGATTGCCTACACTGGCATAGGTGAATTCCATGGTACGCCAGAAGTCAAAGGTCGCTTTATCAATATTGCAGAGTTTGAGGGTTACGGTATCTCCTTTGTCAAAAAAACTATAAGCTTCGCCGGCAATGCCATTCCGGAGTATGCCACGCTCTACCTGGATTTCATAGGTAGTACCATCGATCACCTGGTCGTCGTAGACCGAGTTCAGTCCGGGGTAATAGGGATCCCGGTTTTGCTTGGTGAAATAGCGGATATAATCCCCTAATCCCTGCGGATCTGTGGCCCTGAGCATCAGGGAAACTTTATATGGGATATTGCCTCCGGGAGCATCTTTCCAATAGAGGGAGTCAATGCGGCGTGTGGTATTAGGGATAGTGGTGGAAGCGGTATATTCTTTGCCCTCCCAGGTGATTCTCAGCGTATAACTTTTATTGAGTTCCCCGATAATGGCGGTGGAAAGGCTCGATGAATCAGTGCCATAATAATACCCGGTAAAGCCGCCCGGAAATCTGGCTGAATATAATTTAAGTTTATGGGTGCGGGCACCATCCGATACCCAAACGTCGGCATTCCGGATAAAGGTTGCGGCCAGAGAATCGGGATTGAGAGTCGAAAAATAAGCCAGACTGCGGGAAAGGTAAACTAGCGGGGGTTGTCCGTTTTCAATCGTCGCTTCCACTACCAGCTTCGGAGTCACCGTATCCAGCTTGAAACTGACAGCTTTTTCGCAGGACCACTGCATCAGGGCCAGTAGGAGGATAATAAAGGATTGAACTTTCATAGTTTTGATAACACTTGTAAAGATAGTTGGTTCTAAAAAACAATTCCGGCCCCACATAGTGAGTACCGGAATTATTTTAATTAACCCACGATCTTAATCTATCATTAACCTAAGTAGGCTTTTAATGCACTGCTGTAACGGGCTTTTTGCAAACGCTTGATGGCCCTTTCTTTGATCTGACGGATACGCTCCTTGGTCAGGTCGTACTTCTGTCCGATCTGTTCGATGGTAACGCCATTCTCGCCATCTAAACCAAAATACGCGTTAACGATCTCGGCTTCCCTGGGAGACAATGACTTAAGCACTCTGCGGATTTCATTGCGCAGGGAGTCCTTCATTACATCATCATCAGTATCATCGCTTCCTTCGAGGAGGTCACCCATGGCCACATCTTCTGCCTCATGGACGGGGGCATCGAGGGATGTGTGACGGGTATTGCTCTGGAAGATATTATTGATCTCGGTTTCGCTCATTTCGAGGAGTTCGGCCAATTCTTCAGTAGAAGGTTCGCGCTCATGCTCCTGTTCAAATGCCATATAGGCCTTATTGGCCTTGTTATAGGTACCGATCTTGTTCTGGGGCAGACGTACGAGACGTCCCTGTTCAGCTAAAGCCTGAAGAATGGACTGACGGATCCACCAAACTGCGTAAGAGATGAATTTGAAACCCTTGGTTTCGTCGAAACGTTGGGCTGCTTTGATCAGACCGAGGTTACCTTCATTGATCAGGTCACTGAGCGACAATCCCTGGTGCTGGTATTGCTTGGCCACAGATACCACGAAACGAAGGTTGGCCTGCACAAGTTTATCAAGTGCACGCTGGGAGTCAACCGGATTCCGGTTAAACATTTTGATCCGCTGGGCCAGTGTGGTTTCCTCTTCAGGGGTGATCATCGAAATTTTCGAGATCTCCTGCAGGTACTTCTCCACTGCCTGGGAATCCCTGTTTGTAATCTGGGTAGCAATTTTAAGTTGCCGCATAACTTAAGAAATTTAAAGTTCAACGAATATAAGACGGCCTTTGTTTGCAGGTTGTTGCAAATGGATAGTTAATTGTAGATAGAAGAATTTACCGTCCCAGACCGTCTGCAAAGATACCTATAAGTTATGGTTTCTCATAGCGTTCTGCAATGAAAAATTACTAACAGCAATCACGCAAACGTTACCATTTCGGGCCTGTTTTCCTGAAATCTGCCACAGGCAAGGGTTTGCGGCGAAATACCCGAAAAATGATTTTTTTTTTAAAATTGATAAAAATCAACCGATCAGGTTGCTGATGTGGATTTTGTTGTAGCCGATCTACGACGTAACCAGATGAAGAGGCTCAATCCTGTTAAAAAAAGCAGACTGGAGATCACCTCGGCTTGTGTGGGGTGAATGAAACCCCAATCAATCGGATTATTGACCCGGATCTTTTCTATTAAAAATCGCTCCATACCATTCAGCATCAAGTAGATAGAAAAAATCAATCCGGGTGTTTTCAACCGTTTTCTGATCATCCAGAGTACCAGAAACAGGAGAAAACAGAAAATGATCTCATATAAAGGGGTCGGGTAAACCGGAACTGGTAATTGTGTGCAGAATTTGCCATCAGTACAACCGGGAATGGGAACCCCCACTTCATTTACATTATGCGGATAAGTGTAGGACCATGCCCAGTCGGGCAACCAGTTATACGGATTGGGCCTGGGATTTTCGATCCCCCAATCACCATCGCCGGAGACCTGGCATCCGATACGTCCTACACTATAGGCCAGCATCATGGTAGGTGCCAATGCATCATTCAAATGCCAGAAACCGATCTTGTGTTTGCGGGCATACCACCAGATGGCAAGGGCCGCACAGATCAGTCCGCCATAAAAAGTAAGTCCCTTGGCTGAAAATATATAGTCAGAAGGACGGGTCAGAAAATCGCTCCAGTTTTCGAAAATGTCGAAGAGTTTGGCACCTGCCAGACCGAATACCAATGCAATGATGGTGATCTCCCCTACCCGGTCATGTGGCCATATACGAACAGTTCTTTTTTCGGGTTTAGCGAGCTTTTGCTTGTTCTTTTCCCACCATTTCAATCCGGCAAAGAGCAGTCCCATGGCGATACCCGCCGGCCAACTGCCCAGTGATGAAAAAATGAATGCCTGTGGATCCTCGGTAGCGGAGTTGTCCAACACAAAGAGGGCGATAATTTTATAGCCCATCAGAAAACCCAGCAGAAAATTGAGCAGAATATCGGTTATGGAAGCCGGCTGCCCTACCATCATTTGCATTTCTGTAGGCTGGAAAAATCCCTGTTTGCTCTTTCGTCTTAATTCAGCCGTCAGCACCAGGGCTGCCACTATAAAGGCGATCGCTACAAAAAATCCAAAGGAATTCACGAAACGGAGAAAGTGCCATTCCACTCCAAATAAGTCCCTGAAAGCGTAATATAAATTAGGATACATGTGTCTGTTTAATAGAGGCGAATATACTAAAGAGGCGGTATCAAAAGACAAACCGGGCTGAGATGGGTATAAACGGCAAATGAAAAAGTTGTCAGTTGCCTGATGTCAGGAAACAGCCTGGAAGGCGAGAAGCG
>CALRQQ020000095.1:0-9935 GCA_943370345.1 Chitinophaga pinensis | reverse complement strand
TCATCCCGCAGCTGCAGTTTCTTTTGTACAAACTGACTGATACGCAGATTGGCCTGGTGCGGAATGAGCAGATTAATATCTGCAGTGGTGCGTTGATTGGCTTCCAGCGCTTCTTTGATCACGGCAGGAAACTTCTCCACGGCCACTTTGAAGACAGCGGGACCGTCCATATTCGGGTATACCTGGGCGTCATCGATCATGGCATGACTGAAAAACATCTGCCCGATCTCGGCTTCATCAAAACTCGCCAGTTTTTGTTCGCTCCAGTGATTGGCATGGGTGCCCGGATTGTACATGGCCAGGATCTCTGCGCTGTTGCCATCGCTGTGCAGATGCGTGGAGAGGATGCCCTGGTTTTCTTTTTCAGTAGGTTGCAGTACCACCGCACCGGCGCCATCACCAAAGATCACCGATACATTGCGGCCACGGGTGCTGAAGTCAAGTCCGAATGAATGTTTTTCCGCACCCACCACCAGGATGTTCTTATACATACCGGTCTTTATGAACTGGTCGGCCACACTCACCGCATAGACAAAGCCGCTGCACTGGTTGCGGATATCGAGGGCACCCACTTCTTTCATCTTCATGGCGCGCTGAAGCAGTACGCCGCAGCCAGGGAAATAGTAATCAGGGCTCAGGGTGGCAAATATGATAAAGTCGATATCCTGCGGGGTGATACCAGCCCGTTCGATCGCGACCTTCGCTGCTTCCACGCCCATGGTGGTGGTGGTTTCTTCGGTACGATGTGCATAACGGCGTTCCTGGATGCCGGTCCGCTCCTGGATCCATTCGTCACTGGTCTCCATGTATTTCAGCAGGTCGTTATTCGTAACTACATTGGCCGGCAGGTACTTACCGATTCCGGCGATCTTTGTTTTGAACATAGCAAGCTTTTAGAGAAGGAAGATAGGAAATGTGCGGGAAATGAAACTATTGCAGTTGAAACCGTTGTTTTTCGGACATATTAACTGATCTCCCCCTTTTACAGGAAGAAATTGATGGCCGGCATTTATACATTTAGTTCAAATTCTACGCATGAAATTTCGGTTATACATGATTTTCCTGTTACTGGTAACAACGCAGCTTACAGCACAGAAACAGCACTTTGACCTGATTGCTTTTTCGGCCCCGGATGGCTGGAAAAAAGAAACCAGCAAGGATGCTGTAGTTTTTTCTATCAATGAGACCAGGAATAAATCCTGGGGTGTCATTAAACTGGTCAGAAGTAATGCAACTGCAGGGGATATTGATGCTGATTTTCTTTCGGCCTGGACATTTCTTTCGGCCAGCCCGTTTAATATCTCTGCTGCGCCTGTAACTACGGAAACAATTGAAAGCGGAGGTTGGAAAATTAAAAGTGGCAGTGGGAAATTCCGGTTTAAAAATGCCGATGCATTTACTACAGTCACCACCATGAGTGGCTTTGGGCTGGCTTTCAGTATTCAGTTCAACTCAAATAGTCAGCAATACCTGCCGGTTATCACTGCCTTTATTGAATCCATGGAAGTGGATGATATAAAAGAAAAAGGGGCCGGTACTATTCGTCCATCCGCAACGACCAACGATGCACCGGCTCAAAGCAGTGGATTTACATTCTTCACGACCCATTTTGATGATGGATGGACCAGTACTGTAAAAGAGAATTGGGCAGAAGTGTCGAAAAGTAATATCCGCGTGCTCATTCATTTTCCCAATAAAGAGGCAGATGCATATCAGTCTGTGTTGAAAGATGGCGATCTGAAAGCCTGGGATCTCCTGGTGTCGCCCCGCTATATGAACCTCCGGAATTTTGAATGGAAATCGATCCAGAGCTGGCAATCGGTCAGTTTTATGGAAGGGGATCTTACAGAGAAAAGTACCGGTAAAAATGTCCATGTGGTTTTATTTAAGATGCATTACAGCAAAGGAAACGGACGTTACCTTGAATTTGTGACAAGCAATAAAACGGAATATGAACAGGCATTTGGTCCGTATCACAACGAATCATATGGCTGGGAAAGACCATCTGACATGCAATGGAGAAACAAATTCGCGGTAAGTGCCAATGACCTCGTTGGTAAATGGAGTACGAATGATTATGCTTCGCTGACCTATTATTATGTAAATACCGGCGGGGAGGCAGGTACCACTTCCACCTCTACAGCCAATTCATTTACTTTTTTAACGCCCACTACCTACACAAGCGAGCACAATGGTGCCAGTGGCATGGTGGGAAATATGAAATTCTCCAACCAGATATATAAGGGCACATTCTCCTGCAATAACTGGGATATTACGATGACCAACCGTTTTGAAGGGAAGCCGGAGAAATACAGTTGCCAGTTTGAGGCGGTGAAGGGCGGCCGCATCCTGATTTTAACGGATCGGCTGGGGACTGTATTTGCCCTCGGTAAAGTGAGATAAACAGCATAAAACAAAAACCGCCGTATATGGCGGTTTTTAATGTTGTGAGGCATGCAATTACTTTAATCTCCTTTCCGTAAGGAGCGGATCTTTTTTTCAATCTTCCGGACTTTCACGGATTTGCTGATCCTACCCAGCCAGCCCTTCACGGGTTCTTTCCGGATATGCTCGATCTTCATTTCAAGCTCTTTGATGTGGTGCTGTTTGTTCATGGTTCGTTTTTTGTTTCGACAATGTAATGATGGGGTACGGGGTAAAGTTACGATATTATCAAAAATTAAAAGAACCAGGAAACCGCTCCTTTGCTAAACCTACCTGCCGGCAGGGCTTCGAAGGGCAAATCGATAATTCAACTAACAGAAAGCCTCCTAAGTGGTTATCCTTGGGAGGCCTTGGTGCTTTTTTTATTTTATTCTGATGCGTAATCCATCCTACATTTTTATTGGGACCGTCACTTTCTCCTTCCTGCTTTTCTCTGCCGCAAACCCCATTACATGACTTTCGATCGATGCATCAATGGTGGATGTGAGCAATGAAGCATCCTGTTTGGATACGGCTTGTACAAAATCAGCGGCCAGTCGCCAATCACCCCCACCATGTCCGTCGCTCTCCTGTTTCCACTCAGTCACTTTGCCGGTACGGAAGTCGGTATGTTTGAAACTGGTCATGTCGCCAACGATATCGCCGAGGCTACCCATTACGCGGGTTCTCCGGCCATCGTAACTGGTGAAGGCTTCCATGGAGAAGGCCACCGTGATATTGTCTTCGAATAACATATTGGTGGTATAGTGATCCGGTTGGTCATTGTCCATCTGGTATACGCACTTTCCGAAATTACTATTCTTCAGATAGTCCATGATCACATCACCCTGCTTACTCTTGTCTTCAGGCAGATCGAAGTGATGGAGCCACTGGCGTTTGTCATAATATATTTTTTTAGCGGAGTAAGGACATTCGCCTTCCACTTTACAACCGTCTGTACAACGGGCCGTACTGCCTTCGGGGGCATTTTCTTTCCGGAACCAGCTTACATCACCATGGGCCGACATGTGTGTACAATGTTTATCCAGCATCCATTTTATGATGTCGAGGTCATGACAGGATTTGGCCAGGATGATCGGTGTGGTCTCCTTGCTGTTGTGCCAGTTGCCGCGTACATAAGAGTGACTCATATGTATATGATGTATCGGCTCTAAGTGCTGCACACTGATGATCTTACCGATCGAACCATTGTGCATCATTTCTTTCAGCTTTACAAAATAAGGGGAGTAACGGAGTACATGACAGACCGCCACGATCCGGCCTTTTTTCTTGGCAAGGGCCAGGATCTCCCGGCATTCTTTTTCACTGGGGGAAATGGGTTTTTCAAGTAACACATCATAGCCTTTTTCCAGGGCGGCCATGCAGGGCCCATAATGTAGGTTGTCGGGTGTGGAAATGATCACGGCATCGGCAAACTTGGGTCGTTTGAAAACATCTTCCCAGGTCTTGAAGCGATTGCCTTCCTCAATATTATGTTTTTTGGCATAACGTTCATTGCGGATAGCAATGGGTTCCGCCACACCGACGATATCCATCTGATCGGGGTAGGCTACGGCGAAATTGCCATATACATTGCCCCGGTTACCGGCACCACAGGTGATCACGGTGATCGGTTTACCCGGATTTTTTAACGGGAGGTTTTCGGGCAACAATATTTCTTCCCCGAATTCATTACGGGCGAGGGAAGTTAACGGCAGGGCTGTGGTTCCGGCGGCAATACCCATGATGCGGAGCCAGTCGCGACGTGAAAAATTAGTAGGCATAGTTCGTTGTTTAAGCTGGCCTAAGTTACAATTTTAGTTCCTCTATTTATTTTATATTCGAAAAATAATACGCCATATGAATCAGCCTGTAGCTCAACGTTTCCTGGCCCTGGATGTCCTGAGGGGCATGACCGTTTTTTTCATGATCATCGTCAATACACCCGGCAATGGGGAAACCACCTGGGCACCGCTGAAACATGCGGCCTGGCATGGCTTTACGCCTACCGACCTGGTGTTTCCGACCTTCATGTTCGTGGTGGGGAATGCCTTGAGTTTTGTCGAAAAAAAATGGAGCGGCTTATCTGATAGCCGTGTATTGTGGATCATCAGTAAACGAACGATCATCATATTTCTGCTTGGCTATCTTATGTACTGGTTCCCCTTTGTACACTGGAATGAAGCGGGTGAGCTGGTGGCCAATCCCATTGCCAATACCCGGATCATGGGTGTATTACAACGCATCGCCCTTGGTTATTTTTTCGGCGCACTGATGGTTCGTTATTTTAAAATGAATACGGCGATCCGTTTAGCGGTGGTCTTCCTGTTGGCCTACTGGCTCATTCTTTTACTCTTTGGTGATAAAGCTGATCCTTTCAATATGCTCACCAATGCAGGCAACCGGCTTGACCTGTGGTTATTGGGCGAAAGTCATTTATACCATGGGGAAGGGGTGGCTTTTGATCCGGAAGGCGTGCTCAGTACACTGCCTTCTGTAGCCAATGTGGTGTTTGGTTATGCAGCCGGAAAATTCATTGCGGAGAAAGGCAAGACCTGGGAAGGACTGACCAAATTATTGCTGACCGGATTTGCACTGATCAGTATCGCCTTGTTATGGCACCTGGTATTCCCGATCAATAAAAAACTATGGACCGGACCGTTTGTTCTGCTTACGGTTGGGATTGATTGTGTGTTACTGGCAGCACTGAGTTATGTGATCGACTTTCTGGGCCGCACCAAATGGACCTATTTTTTTGAAGTGTTTGGCAAGAACCCGCTTTTTATCTACTTGCTTTCAGAGATAGGAGCTATACTCTTATGGTTCATACCCATCGGAGAGAAGCGGACACTCCTTTATAGCTGGCTCTATGAAAATGTTTTTGTGTATGCCGGCGCTTACCTGGGGTCCTTTTTATTTGCAATCGCTGTGGCCCTGTTTTGCTGGCTGGTGGGCCTCATCCTGGATAAAAAGAAGATCTATGTGCGGGTCTGATCAAGGGGCTTCTTTCATTTTCAGGATTTCCACTGCAAACTTTTCACATTCCGTTTGTACGGAGGCGATATCTTTTCCTTTGATATACGAACCGAGTACATGATTGCCTGCATTGGGAATGGGCACCTGTCTTTTATGTGTACTGTCGGTGCCCAGCTGACTGAACATCCTTTTCATGGCCGATACTTTTACCACTTCATCCTGGTGATCTTCATCTTTAAAATAATAAAGTAACAGGACCGGTTGTTTTACTTTATTGAACGTGGAGGCCTTCATCGTGGTCTCCAGCAGCTCTTCCAGTTGTACAGTGGCTTCCATCCGGTACCGGTTATTCCAGTATTGTGCATAGATCGGGGTCGTATCGGCCACTACATTGTACCGTCCTTTTACCAGGCGGGCGATCTGGAGCCCCCAATGATTATTCAGCAACCAGGCATTAGGGTCATTGATCTCGATATTCGGGGAAAGTAAGATGAGTCCGGCAATATCCGGATACTCAGCCGCCAGTTTGAGGGCCAGGGTGCCGCCGGTAGAAGTAGACATCAGGATCACTTTTTTGCCGAGCTTCTTTCCAATGGCATAGGCTTCTTTGGCCGACTGCCATACACCGGCTGCAGTAAAGTTGACAAGTTGCTCCGAAGTATCAACCCCATGGGCATCCAGCCGGCTCAGGTACAGATTGCAGCCGAATTTCTGGGCAAACTCATAATGCACGGGATCACCTTCTTCCTGACTGGCCGAGAAGCCGTGCAGATAGACCACGGCATATTCCGTAACTGCTTTGAGGGAGTCGTTGGCCCAGAGGATGCGGGCCTCATTATCCGGCTTTAGTTTCAACCGGGCTTCGTTTTTCGCTATATACTCCTCCAGTGCCAATCCTTCGGCAGGTATGGAAGGTAAATCTGTGGTATACTTCGGTGTGGAAGGCCGGGGGCCTGTAAAGTAAACAACGATCAGAACTAAGACTATGACAGCGAGCCATTTAAGCAGTTTCATGGCAACTATTTTTCTAAAACTACAGTAAATATTCCTTTTTAGAAAGTTAAGCCTGTATTAAATGCCTGTTTCATTTGGGACCCCGGCTTTTTAAGTGTACCTTTGCGGCCCGGAAAACTGGTCGGGAGTTAGTAGCCTGCCTGCCGGCAAAGGCAGGTCGGGAGGTAATAGTCGTAGTGAAAAGTCTGTAAATACAGGGCTTTAAGTGTACCCTCTGAACCGCAAACAACAGTCGGCTAAACATCCAACCTGTCAACCTGTTCAAAGACCAACATCTAATTATGGATATCAGAAATATAGCAATCATCGCCCACGTTGACCACGGTAAAACCACCCTGGTCGACAAAATCTTACACGCCACCAAAGTATTCCGGGACAACCAGGAAACAGGTGAACTCATCATGGACAGTAATGACCTGGAGCGCGAGCGTGGAATCACCATCTTCAGTAAGAACGCCGCCGTTGTATACAAGGATGTTAAGATCAATGTAATCGATACCCCTGGTCACGCCGACTTTGGTGGTGAAGTAGAACGCGTACTGAAAATGGCCGATGGGGTGATCCTGCTCGTGGATGCCTTTGAAGGTCCCATGCCGCAGACCCGCTTTGTACTGCAGAAAGCCCTGCACCTGAATCTGCACCCGATCGTGGTGATCAATAAAGTGGACAAACCGAACTGTCGTCCCGACGAAGTGCATGATGCGGTATTTGAACTTTTCTTCAACCTGGATGCTACGGAAGAACAGCTGCATTTCCCTACCTATTACGGTAGTGGTAAGAACGGATGGTTCAATGATTCACTGGAGCAGATCGAAGGGATCAATCCCCTTCTGGATGGCATCATCAAGCACGTACCCCCGCCCCGTATCAACGAAGGTCCGGTGCAGATGCAGATCACCTCACTGGATTACTCTTCCTTCCTCGGCCGTATCGCCGTAGGTAAAGTAAGCCGTGGTGTATTGAAAGAAAACCAACCCGTGGTACTGATGCAGGCCGATGGCAGCATTAAGAAGACGCGGGTAAAAGAATTATATGTGTTTGAAGGGATGGGCAAGAAGAAAGTAACCGAAGTTATCGCCGGTGACCTTTGTGCCGTGGTAGGGATCGAAGATTTCAACATCGGTGATACTATCGCCGATGCAGAGAATCCGGAAGCCTTACCCGTGATCAGTGTGGACGAGCCGACGATGAACATGCTCTTCTCGATCAACAACTCTCCCTTCTATGGTAAGGATGGTAAGTTCGTTACCTCCCGTCACCTGCGTGACCGCCTGATGAAGGAAACCGAAAAGAACCTGGCCCTCCGCGTGGAAGACACCGACAGTGGTGATAGCTTCCAGGTATATGGCCGTGGTATCCTGCACCTGGGTATCCTGATCGAGACCATGCGCCGTGAGGGGTATGAGCTGACGATCGGACAGCCGCAGGTAATTATTAAAGAGATCAACGGTACTAAATGTGAACCATATGAGAACCTGGTAGTGGATGTACCCCAGGAATATGCCAGTAAGGTGATCGACCTGGTGACCCGTCGTAAAGGCGAAATGCACGTGATGGAAACCAAGGGCGAAATGCAGCACCTGGAATTTGAGATCCCTTCAAGGGGTTTGATCGGTCTGCGTTCTACCATGCTCACCAATACCGCCGGTGAAGCCGTTATGGCCCACCGCTTTATTGAATACAAACCCTGGAAAGGTCCGATCCCCGGCAGAAATAACGGCGTACTGATCTCCAAATTCCAGGATAAGACCACCGGTTACTCCATTGATAAATTGCAGGACCGTGGTACTTTCTTTGTAGATCCGGGAGAAGAAGTTTATGCCGGACAGATCATTGCCGAGAATATCAAGCCCGGTGACCTGGTGGTGAATGCCACGGAAGGAAAAAAACTGACCAACCACCGTGCCAGCGGAAGTGATGACGCCACCCGTATTGCTCCCAAAACCCTGATGACACTTGAAGAATGCATGGAGTATATCCAGCAGGATGAGTGTATTGAAGTGACCCCCAACTTCATCCGGATGCGTAAAGTGATTCTGAATGAAGATGAGCGTAAGAAAGTGCAGAAGAAAATGGAAGCCGACGCGGTGTAAACTGAACGGCGAAATAATATACAAAGGCTGTCCGGAAGGGCAGCTTTTTTTTGGCCATGTATGTCCCCCGCCCATGCGTGGAACACACAAAAAAGTCCATGAAAAATACAAGCCACGGATCAATCCTGGATAAATGGCAGTCTATCCGGCCGGATAAAAAATTATGAAGAACCAGAAGTCAGGCTGTCTTAACTGGCTGTGATACATCGGTTCAAATCCAATAATTAGTGGCTTCCTTTCCGCCTGGGAGCAGATTTCTTGACCCGAATGAACCTTATTGTAATTTCTTTCGTTGTATTTTTACGCCTCAGACGCAGATTATGAATAAAGTGATGCTATACGGATGTATGATTTTTTTCCTGTTCCTTGCTGTCTCAACGCAAGGGATGGCGCAATGCTCCATTTGTACCAAAACTGCCCAGCAGCTGGGTGAAGGTCCGGCCAAGGGTATGAATACCGGTATCCTGTACCTGGCATTTGCCCCAATGGCCATCATCGGTTTTCTTTCTTATCGCTGGATCAAAAATAACCGGAGCGGAGCCTGAGTTTAACGGATCAGGAGCTTTCGAACTTCCCCATCAATACTCATGATATATACACCGGTGGTCAATACCGGCAAGGTCAGACTGAACTGTCTTGTCCCAATATCCTGTCTCAATAAGATCTTACCAGAGAGATCAGTAATTTTCAAAACCGCCTTGCCGGATTGCTGCCGGATGATCAATAGTTCAGTACTTGCCGGATTTGGATAGAAATGGAACGCACCGGGAGATGGGATCAGGATGTTCTTTATCGGTGAGTATGATCTTGACTGGTCTTTTTTTACCACCATTACCCGGTAGTAATAGCGGCCGGTTGCCATGCCAGCATCCGATAACTGATATATTCGCTTCCATTCGTTGGCTGCCACTCGCCCGATCGTCTCCCAGTCACCATTACTGCTTTTCCGCTCCACCAGAAAATGACTGATCGACTCCGGTTCAGTGATCTCCCATTGTAGTGTTACTTCGTTGTTGTTCACCGATGCATTGACATAGATAAAGGAAACTGGCAGTATCAGCGAACAATACCCGGCCGGACTGGAGCCCCGGGTGAATGTATAATTTGTGATCACCTGACCGGCAGTACCGGCTCCCGCTGCCTGTGGTACCGGATTGCAGGATACATCACGACCTGATTCAACGCCGGCGGCTCCACCTGTAACGGAGGTGGTTACAGCTGGGAGACTGCCGGTAAAATAGATCACACCGCCACTGCCACCACCACCACCACCAAAGCATCGACCGATATTGCCCCCGTCATTGGAATTGCCTCCGCTTCCGCCTTTAGCTTCAACGATCAATGCACCTGTATAATTACTGCTATGAAGAATGATCGTACCCCCTGCGCCGCCGCCACCTGCACCGTCAGACTGAGAAGAACCCCCTG
>CALRQQ020000094.1:0-9944 GCA_943370345.1 Chitinophaga pinensis | reverse complement strand
CCGATTTGGCCGCCGCATAACCATGCGTGGAAAAATAACGGGGGGAGGGAGAAAAGCCAAGCACCGATCCCATATTAAGAATGGTACCTCCCTGTTTCATGTCGAGAAAAGCACGTATCGCTGCCTGGTTCGACAGCATGAGCGCCGTAAGATTCATATGCAGGGTCCAGTTCCACCCTTCCAGACTGAGTTCATGCAAGGGACCATCGCCCATATTACGGCCACTGCCACCGGCAACATGATAGAGTCCGTCAAATCCGCCAAAATGCTCCCGGCACAAACGGATCGCTTTGGCCGCTGTTTCTTCCTGTGTGGCATCTCCGCTGAACGCAATGGCCGCATCACCGAGTAATTCTCCGGCTGTTTGTACCGATTGCTCATTCCTGCCGACCACCACCAGCTTTGCACCTTCGCGGATAAAGGTTTTAGCGGCCGACAATCCCATACCCGTGGTTCCGCCAATGATGACAATATGTTTACTTTTTAATTGCATTATCTTCTCTCGATGGATCCTGTTTTTTTGTGTTTGATAATAAATTTTTTCTGCCCATCGGGCAGCACTTCTTCCTTGATCAGGTAATAATCATCATCGTAGGAGCTCATTTCCCTCACCGCTTTTTGTTCTGCCACCCCTCGCCAATCAGTCAGCTGTACCGGTTCCCATTGACGGCTCTTTGCGGAAAGGTACGCCGCATCCAGTATTGCATTCACAATATATCCATCATAAAAAGTTTCTGCCGGTTGAATACCCCGGTCAATGGCATCAAACATATCGGTGAACATGTGGCTGTAACCCAGTTCGTGTACTTCATCTCCTACCGGAAAGAGCCAGCCGGCATTGGTCTCGGCCTTCTCGGCCACATAATTACTGCCTTTCCCGGTCGTGAACATTTCAAATCCGGTCCGCAGAAAATTATTCGCCCAGATCGTACCTTCGGTACCCATCACTTCATCGCGCAGATCCATTCCTCCTCTGAATGTCCAGCTTACTTCAAACTGACCAATAGCCCCGTTCTCGTATTTTACTAAGCCGATGGCATTGTCCTCGGCATCGATCGGATGCACGCGGGTATCGGCCCAGCACATCACTTCCACCGGTCGTATGTTCTTACCGATAAAATTGCGGCTGATCTCCACACAATGACAACCCAGATCGATCATAGCTCCCCCACCGGATTTTTCCTTATCCCAGAACCAGTCACTATGTGGCCCCGGGTGTGTTTCACGGCTCTTGGTCCAGATCACATCCCCGATACTGCCATTCTTCACGGCAGCGAGCGACTTTAAGAACTTAGGCGTATAACAAAGATCCTCGAGATAACCACCTGTTACCCCGGCCTTGTCCACCGCCTGCAACATCTGCAGGGCTTCCACCGCATTCCGGCCAAGTGGTTTAGTGCATAACACATGTTTTCCCGCTGCTGCGCTTTCCAGTACCGCTGTCAGATGCATATCATTGGACAAACCAATGATCACCGCATCCACATCCGGATGGGACACACAATCTTTTATACTTGTGGTATAATGCGGCACTCCATAATCGTCCGCAAATTTTCTGGCATTGGCTTCCGTGCGACTGTACACGGATACAATGGTATCCTTCCGGCGTTGTGCCACGAGGGAGTCGGCATAAAAACGGGAAATAAATCCCGATCCGAGAATAGCAAGTTTCATGTGCTTGGTTTATTTAACAATGGGCCAGGGAAATTTACTTTTCAGTTTTACTTTCATCCCGCTGGCAGACGATTTGCGGGCTGCTTCAATGATCTCCAGTACATGCAAAGCATGTTCCACGTTGATCCGGGGTTCAGTACCATTCACGAGACTCTCTCCCACCACCCGGGCGCCTTCCTGCCATTCATACCCTCCCTTATCAGTGCAGACCAGTTCGGCCGGTTTATCCCAATGTACATCCAGCATTACGCCATTGGTTTCCCAATCGTATCCGATCAACCGCATATTTCCGTAATCGCCATAGATCTGTATCGAGTGCAATGACTGATTGCCCGCCTCATGTCCATGCGGATCAAAATAGTTGAAGCCACACATCACATGACTGATCACGCCCTTATCATGTTCCATCAGGATCTGTGCATTGTCTTCCGCTTCCACCTTTATTTTTCCTTTATCATCCACCGTACGTTCCGGGTTAATGATACTGGTCATGGCCATCACACTGCGGGCCGGACCCAGCAATCCTGTCAGGGTGGCCATATTGTACACACCCAGGTCGGGCATACTTCCTCCGCCCTTTTCATAAAAGAATGCCGACCAGGTGGGTCCGGTATGACCGTATTGCCCATGTGCTGCGGCTATACGTCCCAATTTACCTTCCTGGATCATTTTACTCATATAGGCAAACTGCGGACTGTTGACCACTGCCGGCGCGCCCCATATGCGTAGTTTCTTTGAGCGGGCCAGATCGAGCAGGGCCTTCCCTTCGGCATAAGTATTGGCCATGGGTTTTTCACTCCATACATGCTTACCGGCCAGCAGTGCTTTTTTATTCAATTCCCCGTGTACCTGCATATCGGTGAGGGTGACCATCATATCAAAGGGCACGCCTTTCAGCATTTCATCAATATGTCCGTACGTAACCGCATTCACTTTATACTCCTTGTTCTGTGCCACAGCCCGTTCGGGTTTAATGTCACAGAGACTCACTACTTCGATCAGTTTCGACGAAAGCAACTGGGGCAGGTAGCGGTTACTTACACTGCCACAACCGATCACGGCCACCCGCAGTTTTTTATCGGGTAGTGTGGCGGCCCATCCTTCAAGGGAGGAAACCAGCAGGGCCGCGCCTGCCATGGCGGTGGTCTTTAAGAATTTCTCGCGGGAAACAGTATTATACATATAGTGTTATTTAGAAAAGGATATGAGCCAGCACCGGAAAATGATCCGAGGGATATTTCATCGAATAGGAATCCGTGATCGTGGCGAATTTTTTCACTTTTATCCCGGCATTTCGACCGGTAAAAATATAATCGATACAACCATCCGGACGCTGATTGAACTTGAATCCGTTCCAGGTATCTGCGGAGCCATACGGCGTCTCCGCTGATATCCTTCGGGCATTGTCTAATTCAGCAGTCAGAATACTGACCGGTTCATCCTCGGGCCTTGAGTTCAGGTCACCCATGAATACCACAGGGTGATCATTCCCGGCAGTCAATTCCTTCATTTTCTTTAGAATGAGCTTGGCCGATTCCACTCTTGCCTGCTTTCCCATATGATCAAAATGGGTATTAAAGACCCAGACCTTCTTTTTCCCTTTAAGCGAACTGAAAAGTCCCCAGGTACAGACACGATTACACACCGCATCCCATCCCATGGAAACAGAGTCCGGTGTTTGTGACAACCAGAAAGTGCCCTGCTTTACCGGTTTGAATTTTTCCTTGTTGTAGAAGATACAGGAATATTCTCCTTTTTCTTTCCCATCATCACGTCCTACCCCGATATGATCATAGCCACTGAGCTGTTCTTTCAGGTAAACCAGCTGGTGATGCTGTACTTCCTGGCCTCCGATAAAATCCGCCGCATAGTACTTCATCAGTCCGGCTACTTTGTCCTTGCGGTTCTCCCACCAGTTCTCGCCATCCGATTTTACATCCAACCGGATATTGTAGCTCATGACCTTGATTTCGGTCTGTGCAAAAGCCAATATTGTAAAAAGCAATGATGAAAAGACAGCCACTATTTTTGTCATGCCTTATTTTTTAAAATACGGACTATCAAAGCCCAGTTTTTTCAACCCGTTCTGAACATCCGGGATATTCATGAATAATTTCCAGAGCAGACCGGTCCGGTGATTTTCGATCATGGTCACGATTGGTCCCTGGTCAATGGCGAGGTGTGATTGGGCATACCAGTTATGATGAATACTGAACCCATCTACAAACCCGTATTTGCTCCAGATCTTATCACCCAGCCCATAGTAGAAATAGCGCAGTGCTTCCATACTTTCTTTCGGAGTATACGGCAGCGAGGAAATGGCCGCTGTAGGCTGGATCACACCGCGGTCATTCTGCGGGCTGTGGGCCACATATCCTTTATAGCTGTCCCCGGCGGTGAGTCCCCAGCATACATCACTGTAGCCTTTGAATTTTTTGGGATTCTCCATGCAATAGGCCCGGTTGATCAGGGTATGATTTTTCCCCTGCAGGAAATAATCATTGCCGAGTGAATCTGTCAATCCGTTCGGATCGATCCCCTGGAAGGTATACTGTTCAAAGAAAAGCGGCCCACCCTTGTCTTCATCATAATTACCTAACGGTAATGTATATCCATAATATTGTTTTCCGTTCTTAAAGCCCTGGCTACCGGCCCAGGTACCATCATACGCCGCTTTGGGAATGGAATGATACTGGGAAGAGGCCGACATGATATAGGTGATCAGGCATTCATTGTAACCCCAGACCGGAAAATTCATGTCAAAGCCGTTGTTGGGGCTCCAGTGCCAGTACAGTTTGGGCTGTCCGTTGGTATGCCAGTTCCAGTTAGCGGCACCCCACATTTGACTGATACGCTTGCGGAGATATACTTCGCGGGGTGTATTTCCATTAAAATATTCACGGGCACAGAGAAAGCCCATGAGCAGGTAGGATGTTTCCACGATATCAGCCCCATCATCTAACCGGTCAAACTTTATGGTCTTACCCGTGCGTCCGTTCATGAAATGCGGATAGATACCATGATAACAATCGGCATTGATGAGGAAGTCAGCGATCTTGATCAGTCTTCTCACAGCCGTATCCCGTCCGATCCATTTCCGTTCCACGGCCACAATGGTACTCATGATCCCAAAGCCGGTACCACCGATAGCGCCGGCATCGGGACCAAATGTAGTTTTACTGAAATTGGGTTCATCCCAGGCTTCATTGATATAATCCCAGTAATGTTCGGCCAGCACCGTATTGCTCCTTTCCAGGGCCAGTCCGCTGTATGGGTGCGCACCATGCCAGAAGAAACGAAAGGTTTGTTTCTGTACCAGCTCGAGCAGCTGTTCATCATTCAGATTCTTAATAATACCAGCGGGAGCAATACTGTCGGGGCCATCGCCATATTTTCCTTTAGTGAGGGACAGTGTTTTATTTCCCTGTGAAAAACAGGCGGCCGTGATGAACAATACACTACCTAAGGCGATCAATCGTTTTTTCATCATACTGTTGTTGTTTTATCGTATCAATGTCGTGGTCCCTTTTAAGAATACTTTTCGTCCGCTTACATCTGTATACTCAAGTGTCCAGATATAGACGCCGGTGGTTTGTTCCACCCCACCCAATCGTCCATCCCATTTCCGGCTCCAGTCATGGCTCACAAACACTATTTGTCCCTTCCGGTCAAATACGCGGAAATGCAGGTCCGTTACTTTAAATGCATTCAATGGATAGAGGAAATCATTCCGCCCGTCATTATTGGGCGTGAAAGCCGTAGGCACGGCGATATAACAATTGTCTTCCACCTGGATCTGCCGGTACGATGTATCTGCACAATCAGCTGTATCCGTTACAATAAGTCTTGACACATAAGTGGATTGATTTCCGGCAATGGTAAAATACTGGATACCTGGTTTCTGTTCATCGGAACTGGTCCCATTCCCGAAATCCCAGTGCCAGGTCCTGATTTTTCCGAGGCTATTCTCTTTGAACAACAACGAATCATATGAACGGCAGAGATAAGGAGGCACATCTATGACCGATTTCACCGCTACTGTATTCCGGAGTATCACCTGTACAATGGCGGTATCTGAACAGCCGGAAGCATCTGTCACCTTTACACGGTATACGGTACTCTTTTCAGGTGTGGCCACCGGATTGATAATACTGGTACTGCTGAGCCCGGCAGCAGGCGACCATTCGTATTGTGTACCAGGCACCGTACGTAACTGCAGTTGTTCACCTTTACAGATCATCGTATCAACCGGCCAGGCATCCACATCGATACCGATCATCTTAACCCGGGTACTGTCTTTGGTGCGGCAACCACCAAGTGTAACAATCTCTGCCACGTACCATCCACTGTCTGACAGCGCCGCGAAAAACAGCTGCGGGGATGTGATGTCGTTATAATAATTATTCGGTCCGGTCCACACATAACTGGCCCCGCCATCCGCATTGAGTCTGATGACCTGTCCGGCACAAACGGGGGAGTTACTGGTGACTGAAATATCCTTCGGGATGCCATTCACTTCCACTTTGAGAGCCCCGGAATAGACCCTGCATCCCGGATTACCGATCTTTGAATTTTCAGCGCCACTCAGGCGGAATAAAAAAGTATCAGGTACTGAAAAAGTACCCGTATAGCTATTACCGGTTGCACCCGGAATATCCGTCCAGGTAAACCCATAGTCAGTACTCTGTTGCCATTGCAACGCAGGATTTGTATAATAGGGCCCCATATTGCCGGTCAGTTGTACCTGGCTGCTCTGCTGATAACAAACGCTTTTCACCGTGGTCCCATCCGGTTCGTTGGGGAATTTTATACTCACCTGAGGCCCCAATGCACTTACCTGGATATCGTCTATTGCAAAATCTTCTGCACAATCCACAGCGGAAACCGGCAGTACAGTGATCCTGGCCACCAGCTTGTTTACGCCTGCCGGCATGGTAAAACTGAATCCAAAAGCTGAAAATTTATACCCCATGGAAGGGTTGGCATAATAAAGTCCATTACGCATGGTATCTGTAAACAGTACCTGCCCCGATTCATTTTCAATACTCATGGCAAAGACCGGAAATTTAACACTGAGCGGGCAGGAAGCGGGACGGTCGAGGTTGATATACCGGGCACTGAATTCATATGTGGTACCCGGGCACATGGACTGCTTTATCGTATCCTTATAGATCAGCATAGGGGAAGAGACTGATGTATAATTCACCATCATCATATTCCCGTCCGCGTGAGAAGGCATATAATCACTATTATAATCGCTGGCCAGCGGAATCCATTCATCCGCAAAACAACCATTTACATTTACTCTTCTTATGATCGTGTAATGGCCCGGTGGCGGACAACTATTGGCGCTGTACGTAAATCCCGTCATACCTGCCGGTAATGCCGGGGCAGGGATGACATTCACTTTATCACCGATCCCGAAATGTTGCCATAATGCCGGTGCCCCCTGCCCGTTCGCTATCAGCTGCATGCAGGATAATATTGCCACCAGGGCAACATGTAACATATCGTAGGACCTTACTCGCATGCTGTCGGGCAGCTATCGTTTAGTTTATGACAGGACTTTGAAATCCAAGTCGCTTTAATCCCTTCTGGATCTCCGGGCAACTCATGAATAATTTCCATAACAATCCGGTCCGGTAATTTTCAATCATCACAATAATGGGACCCTGGTCGATCGCCAGGTGTGAGGCAGCGGTCCAGTTCTTTGTTTCATTGAAAGCATCGACAAAACCATATTCACTCCAGATCTTATCGCCCAGCTTTTCATAAAAATGCCGCAGTGCTTTCATCGAATAGTCCGGGGTATACGGAAACGCGCTGAGTGCTGCAGTTGGCGAAATGGTACCGAGATCCTCGGTGGGTGAATGTGCCGCATACCCGTTGTAGGTATCACTGGCTGTGAGTCCCCAGCAATCTTCCCCATATCCCTTGAATTGTTTCGGATTGCGGACGCAGTGTTCGCGATTGATGAGCGTATGATTCCGGTTCTGCTCCCAGTAATCCGCATAGCGGTCTTTTAATCCACGCGGATCGAGTCCTAGAAATGAGTAATGGGAAAAAAAGAGCGGACCGCCATAGTCAAACCCGAGCGGCAGTTTGATCCCGTAAAATTCTTTCCCGTTCCTGAAGAAATTACTTTCTGCCCAGCCGCGGTGATAGACCGCCGGGGATACCGTATATTTTTCATTGGGCGAAGAAGCCGCCAGCACATACATGATCAGGCACTCATTGAATCCCCTGACCGGGAAGTTCATCGCCCAGCCATTATTCGGACTCCAGTGCCAGTACAATACTTCCTGTCCGCCATTGGTAAACCAGTTCCATTCAATATCAGACCATAACCAGCCGATCCGGTTACGTAATTCTCTCTCAGCAGTACTGTTCCCATTGAAATATTGCCGTGCACATAACAGTCCCTGGAATAAATAAGCTGTTTCCACCAGATCAGCACCGTCATCCTTCCGGCTGAAAGGAATTGTTTTGCCTGTGGCTCCGTTCAGCCAGTGCGGAAAGGCGCCGTGATAGCTATCGGACTTCAGTAAAAACTTTACCATTTTGAGCAGGAATTTCGCGGCGGTGTCACGTCCGATCCATTTTCGTTCTGTAGCCACGATCACACTCATGATACCAAAACCGGTGCCGCCCGTGGTTACCGTTTCGCCACCATACCCGAAGTTTTCATTACTCCGTTCCCTGGCCATACCCGATACGGGGTGAGCGAAATCCCAGAAGTACCGGAAGGTCTGCCGCTGTACCAGATCAAGCAGGGCACTGTCAGATAAGTTTTTCGGACGGGCAGCCGCATTGAATACCGTGTTTCCGGGTTGTGCGGGTGCCTTGAAAAGGGACAATAGCATGACCCCGATCAGCAATGGTTTCTTTATTTGCATAAATTTTCTTGATTCAGGATCGGTCATCACAGGTACGGTGCACTGAAGCCCAGAGATATCATCCCGGTTTTCACCTCAGGGCAGCTGGTAAACAGATTCCAAAGTAAACCACTGCGGTAATTCTCGATCATGATAATGATCGGTCCCTGGTCGATCGCCAGGTAAGCGCTCGTGAACCAGGGATTCTGAATTGAAAAGGCATCCACAAAACCGTATTCTTTCCAGATCTTATCACCCAGCACATAGTAATAAAATTTCATAGCGGCCATTGACTGGGCCGGAGTAAAAGGCATGGAACCTAATGCGGCTGTTGGTGCCACCACGCCTTTGTCGTTGGTGGGGGAACAGGCGGCATAACTGCCGGGGATATCACAGGCGGTCAGTCCCCATACTGAATCACTGTACCCGATGCCGGTGGACTGATTCCGGCGGCAGTATTCATAATTGATCAGGGTATGGTTGCGTGTCTGGGTGGCATAGTTGGCAAACGCATCACTCAGCCCGGTGGGATTGATCCCCAGGAATGAATATTGTGCCAGGAAAAGCGGACCACCCTGGGCCGGCCCTAACGGAAGTGTATACCCGTAATAGTTATTGCCATTAAAGAAACCGCTGTTACCCGGTGAAGCCCAGCCACCCGAATAAACCTGAGCAGGAATACCATGGGTGGGCGAAGAGGCTGCCAGTACATAAGTGATCAGGCATTCGTTCCAGCCTCGGATCGGCATATTCATCGCCCAGCCTTTATCAGGACTATAATGCCAGTAGAGTACATTCTGGCCTCCGTTGCGGAACCAGTCCCACTCTACATTCTGGTAAAGGGTATTGATGTCATTTCGCAATGCCACTTCACCCGCATCAGCGGTATTGAAGTACTGTCGGGCAGTAAGCAAGCCCATCATCAGGTAGGATGTTTCCACCAGGTCGGCTCCGTTATCGTTCGTACTGAATGGTACAATGGCCCCGGTGGTGCCATTGAGCCAGTGGGGAAAAGCTCCTTTTACTTTTACAGCCGTATTCTTCAGGAATGCAACGATGGTTTGCAACCGTGCAAGTCCCTGTGAACGGGTAATAAATCCGCGGTTCATAGCGGCCACCATGGCCATGATGCCGAAGCCCGAACCGCCGGATGTCACCACCTCCCCTGAAGTATTCCGCTCCCTGGCCAGTCCGCTGACCGGGTGTCCGAAATCCCAGAAATATTTGAATGTGGTCTGCTGTACTTTATCCATCAGCTCATTATCGGTCAAGGGTGGAAACTTCCGGGTGGAATCGATACGGGTGACAAACGATTTATTGATCGTAGAAATAAAACTGCCGCCAGCTGCTGATTTAATCGAATTGGATAGTTTGAACTCGTATTTATTCAGACTG
>CALRQQ020000093.1:0-10026 GCA_943370345.1 Chitinophaga pinensis | reverse complement strand
GCATTCATCGCATATACATCACTGAGGTTGACCACCACACTTTTATACCCCAGGTGTTTGAGCGGTGTATAGATCAGGTCAAAATGCACGCCTTCCACCAACAGGTCAGTGGTCAGCACGGTTTGTTTGCCGAAATGATCGATCACCGCCGCATCATCACCTACTCCCAGTATGGAAGAGGCGTTTTGTATTTCGATATTACGGGTGAGATGCTCGATCAGACCAAACTCACCGAGGCTGCTGATTTCAGTTCTTTCTGTACTCATAATTCTTTTTCATTATTAATGACAGCCAGCATTTCGTCATGGATCAGGCCATTGGTGGCCAGGATCCGGTGCTGGTATACGGAATAAGGGGCGCCGGTAAAATCCGTGACTTTACCACCCGCTTCCTCCACCATCAGGTAACCGGCAGCACTGTCCCAGGCTTCCAGTTTATGTTCATAGAATCCGTCAAACCGGCCGGCGGCCACCCAGCAGAGATCGATAGCGGCTGAGCCCAGGCGGCGCACGGGTACTCCCTTACGGATAAAACGGTCAAATATTTCTAAGGGTCCATTGGGCATATTGATATACGTATAGGGGAAGCCGGTGACCAGACAGGCTTTCACGGCCGCTGTTTCGGTACTTACCCGGATCGGCTGATCATTGAGTGTGGCCCCTTTCCCTTTCTCGGCAAAGAAAAATTCATTCAGGTGCGGATTATACACGGCCCCCATGATCACTTTTCCTTCGTGCTCCAGTCCGATGGATACACAGTTCAGCGGAATACCATGGGCAAAATTCACCGTTCCGTCGATTGGATCGATGATCCATTTATATACGGAATCCTGTACGATCTCCCCGGTTTCTTCAGCCAGTACCTGGTGATCCGGAAAATGGGATTTGATGACAGCGAGAATGGCTTTTTCAGCCGCATGGTCTGCTTCGGTCACCAGGTTATTGACTCCTTCTTTATTACTTACTTTAAATTCCCCGTTGAAAAACCGGAGAATCTCAGCTGCGCCGGCTCTGGCAGCGGTGATCAGGGCGGTTTTAAGCATGGGCAAAGATAGACCGCAGAAAGCGATAAGGGAAATGAAATTATAGCAATGGTAAAGGCTATTTTGCACTCCGGTCAAAAACTTCGTACTTCGTGCCAATAAGTATGCCCCGCTTGGAGTTGTCGGTCATCATAGTGAATTATAATGTAAAACACTTTCTCGAACAGTGTCTTTATTCTGTCCGGCAAGCCCTTTCAAAAACAAACGGGGAGATCATTGTGATCGACAACTGTTCATCGGACAACAGTCTGTCTTATCTGCAACCAATTTTCCCGGAGGTCCGGTTCATCGCCAATAAGGAAAACCTGGGTTTTGCCCGGGCCTGTAATCAGGGCTGGAAAATGAGTACCGGCCGCTTTGTTCTTTTTCTCAATCCGGATACCATCCTCCCCGAAGATAGTTTTGAAGCGGGTATCCGTTTTTTTGACCAACATCCGGAAGCCGGTGCCCTGGGCAGTAAAATGCTGGATGGAAGCGGGGTCTTTCTGAAAGAATCAAAACGGGCCTTCCCTTCGCCCCTGACCTCCCTCTATAAATTATTCGGATTATCAAAACTGTTCCCGCGTTCGTCTCATTTTTCCCGTTACCACCTGGGTCACCTGGATGAAAACAAGGACAATGAAGTGGATGTGCTGGCGGGTGCCTATATGATGATCCGGAAAGAAGTACTCGATGAAGTCGGTGGCTTTGATGAACGCTTCTTTATGTATGGCGAAGATGTGGACCTCAGTTACCGCATCCAGAAAAGCGGACATAAGAATTATTACTTTGCCGGCAGCCCGATCATCCATTTCAAAGGAGAGAGTACCCGGAAAGGCAGTATGAATTATGTGCGTATGTTCTATTCCGCCATGAGTCTTTTTGTCCGCAAGCATTATGGAGGCCGGCAGGCGGGATTATTCAACAGCCTTATTCACCTGGCAATCTGGTTCAGGGCCGGACTTACTGCTATTGGACAGTTTATCCGCCGGCTGGGACTTCCATTGATCGATGCAGGGCTGATCCTTTTGTCGTTCTGGATGATGAAAGAACTATGGTCGCAGTATGTGCGTCCGGATATACAATATGAGAACCGTTTGTTATGGATGGCCATTCCCGGTTTCACTTTACTTTATCTCGTGGCTGCTTATTACGCAGGGCTCTATGACAGATGGTACCGCTGGAGTGAACTGATGCGGTCAACGGCCGTAGCCACTATCAGTTTACTGGCCGCCTATTCGCTCCTGCCCGAGCAATTCCGTTTTTCAAGGGCCATCGTTTTATTCGGGGCCATACTGGCCTTCGTATTGATCAGCCTGCTTCGTTATTTTCTGATAAAAGCCGGGGTGATCAGCAGTGAAAAGCAAAAAGAAGAACACACCACATTTGTGGTGGCAGGTACCGTTTCGGAATATAAAGAAGTAATACAGTTACTGGAAGAAGCCGGTTTTCGTCAACAGGTACTGGGAAGAGTAGCGGTGGATAAGGATGATACGGCAGCGATCGGACATATCAGTCAGCTGCCGGCCCTGACCGCCAGTCTTCCTTTCCGGGAAGTGATCTTTTGCCAGGGAGCAACTTCATTTTCATCCATCATAGAAACGATCCGGGGATTACCCCAGGGCGTGACAGCGAGAATACATGCGGCAGGCAGCCATAGTGTGGTGGGCAGTGATTCAAAAGACAGTTCAGGTGAAGCGGTATCGAGGGAAAACGGATTTAAACTCGCAGATCCCTATTACCGGCGATTGAAAAGAGGCACGGATGTGCTGGTGAGTGTTGCGGGACTCATTACTTTCCCGGTACTCGTCTTCCTGGTAAAAAGACCGGCAGGTTTCCTGCTGAATATTTTCCATGTATTGCTCGCCGGCAAAACATGGATCGGGTATGCCGGTACAGCTGTGGGGCTTCCCGCATTACGAAGAGGCATATTGGGATGCAATGGTATGCCTCCCAGGCAACCGATCCCGTTATCCACAGAAAGTCTTGATCTTGCTGATCACTGGTATGCCCGCGATTATACACCATCAGCCGATCTGCGGCTGATCTTCCGTTTTTACAGAAACCTTGGCGGCTGAGATGCGCTATATTCGCCCTTTTTACCGGTAACAATACGTAACTTTAATCCTAACCGAAAGCAACGAATGGCCACTATACTTGATATTAAACTGCCGAAAGCAATTGCCGCTGCCCTGCGTATACCGCCCAATGATCCAAGGCGTCAGCAGTTACGGGTGCTGAAAAAACTGCTGAAGAAAGCCCGCTTTACCGAGTTTGGTCAACGATACCATTTTGATGAAGCCCTGCTGAGTAAACACCCGGGTAAAAAATTCCAGGAGCTGGTGCCGGTCCATGATTATAATAAAATTTATGAGGAGTGGTGGAAGAAGACCCTTGATGGGGTACCCGATGTGGCCTGGCCGGGTAAAATAAAATATTATGCGCTGAGTTCGGGAACTTCCGAAGCGGCCAGTAAGTATATCCCGGTGACCCGTGAACTGCTTCGCAGCAATACGATCAATTATGTACGCCAGTTCATCAGCCTGATCAAATACGAAGAGGCGAATAAAAAAGCCATGACCAAGGGTTTCCTGATGCTGGGCGGTGCCACCGATCTTAAAAAAGGGAAAGCCGGCTGGTATGCGGGAGACCTGAGTGGAATATTGGCCCGGAAACGGCCCTTCTGGTTCCAGACTTTTTACAAACCGGGCGGACGTATTGCCGCACTGAGCGATTGGAATCAAAAACTGAATGAGATCGTAGAGCATGCCAGGGAATGGGATATCGGCTATATAGTAGGCGTACCGGCCTGGTGCCAGATGTGTATGGAAATGGTGATCGATCATTATAAAGTGAAGGACATTCACGAGATCTGGCCCAACTTCAGCTTCTTTGTGCACGGCGGTGTGGCGTTTGAACCCTACAAGAAAGGCTTTGAAAAATTATTGGGTAAGCCGATCGTGTATATTGAAAACTATTTATCCAGCGAAGGCTTTATCGGGTACAAGACCCGCGAACATGCCAAAGGCATGCAGCTGATCCTGAATAATAATATCTTCTTCGAGTTTGTTCCTTTTGATGATAAGAATTTTGATGCCGATGGGAAAATGGTTGAAAAACCGGAAGCCAAAATGATCCACGAAGTGGAGGAAGGCAAGGAATATGCCCTGCTGATGAGTACCAATGCCGGCTCCTGGCGCTACCTGATCGGTGATACCATCAAGTTCACGGACCTGGAACGCAGCGAACTCGTGATCACCGGCCGTACCAAACACTTTCTCAGCCTGACCGGCGAACACCTCAGTGTGGAAAACATGAATAAGGCCATTGAAATGGTGAGTGATGAATTCAATGTGAGTATACCGGAGTATACCGTGGTTGGTTTCCCCTTTGAAAATTTCTTCGCCCACCGCTGGTATATCGCCACCAACGACAAAGTGGACAAAGAACAAATCCGCAAAAGGATCGATGAACACCTGCGGATCCTGAATGATGACTATGCCACGGAACGGGATAGTGCCCTGAAAGAAGTCTTCCTCGAAATACTCCCCGAAGAACGTTTCATGAAATTTATGGAACTGAAAGGCAAACTCGGCAGCCAGCATAAATTTCCGAGGGTCATGAAAGGGAAGATGCTGGAGGAATGGGAGAGGTTTCTGGAAAGCGGGAAAGTTCTTTAAGATAGGGAAAAGCTGAAAGAAGCAAGTACGAAGTTAGAAGTACGAAGTACGAATGGCCTAAAGAGGGGAAGAAACGAAAGGAGCAAGTACGAAGTTAGAAGTACGAATATCCTAAAGAGGGGAAGGAACGAAAGGAGCAAGTACGAAGTTAGAAGTACGAAGTACGAATGGCAACACGTAAAACGAGTAGCAATATGTTAATTTGGATAAAAGAGATCAGTAAGTTTAAATACAAAAACTAAAAAGCAGATTCCGGAATTCAGTGTTGAACATTTCTTGAAAAAAATCATCGGCGACAGACCGGTTTTATAATAAAAATCTTGTATAGGTTGCGGAATAAACCCTTAAACTATGCAGGAACTAAAACAACGAACTTTTGAATTTGCAGTAAATGTTGGAAGGCTGATACAAGAACTGCCCTATAGCCCAATAAATAAAGCTTTTACTGGTCAGTTAATCAGATCAGCATCCTCAGTCGGCGCCAATTACAGGGCTGCACGTAGAGCAAAGTCTGAAGCAGATTTTATACATAAACTCAAAATTGTAGAAGAAGAAATTGATGAGTCGGTATATTTTCTGGAATTATTAAGATCATTCAACCCATCGTTTGATAGTAAAACAGATTATCTGATTGATGAAGGAACACAAATACTAAAAATTATTGTTTCATCTATAAACAGAGTCCGTTCAAAATAGGATCAGGTTCTTAGGAGTTTCGTACTTCGTACTTCTAACTTCGTACTTTTTATGATTGAAGTTATTGCTAAAGGATTGACCATCGGACTCCTGCTGAGCTTATCAGTGGGCCCGATCTTCTTTTCGGTAATTAAACAAAGCCTGACCAACGGACATAAAGGGGGCCTCGCCTTTGCATTTGGGGTATCGGCCAGCGATATCACACTCGTGCTTCTTGCCAATATTTTCACTGAATTATTCCTGAGCCTGCAGGTATATGAAAAACCGATCGGCATTGCCGGTAGTATCCTGCTGATCGTATTTGGGATCTTTTTCCTTTTTTTCAAGAAAATAAAGGTCAATGAGGACGGGAAAGTGGTGTTCAAACACCGCAAAAGGGATTTAATAAAAATATCCCTGTCAGGCTTTATCATGAACCTGATGAACCCCGGTATGATCCTGCTCTGGTTCACCATTTCCACTTCCCTGATCCAATTTACGACCCGCAATAAAATTATTATTTACACAACGGCCCTGGCCATCGTACTGCTGGCCGATCTCTTCAAGGTTTTCCTGGCCGGCAAGATCCGTAACAAACTCACCCCGCATAATATTCATATCTTAAACCGTATCAACGGGATCATCCTGATCATTTTCGGGCTGGTCCTCATCGGCGGTATTTTATTCTATGGCAACTGGCAACACTGACAACAAGAAAAAATCCTTTTTACGTAAAGCCTGGAGATGGACCAAACGGATCTTACTCTGGATGTTTGTGCTGCAGTTTGTTTATATCATCCTGCTGCGCTGGATCGATCCTCCGGTTACCATGACCCAGCTCGTCAGTTGGGTAAGCGGACATGGACTCAAACGCGATTATGTGGACTTTCGTGAAATGTCGCCGGCCGCCCGTTTATCCGTGATCGCCTCGGAAGATCAGTTATTCCCCGACCATAGTGGCTTTGACTGGAAAAGTATTAAAAAGGCACAGGCCTATAATGAACGGAAACCCGGCCGCATTCGTGGCGCCAGTACTATCAGTCAGCAGGTGGCCAAGAATGTTTTCCTCTGGCAGGGACGAAGCTGGATCCGCAAAGGATTCGAAGTCTATTTCACATTCATGATCGAGACCTTCTGGAGCAAAGAACGGATCCTTGAAATGTACCTGAATGTGATCGAAATGGGTGATGGTATATTCGGTATCGAAGCCGCCGCACAGGCCTATTTCAATAAACCCGCCAAAAATCTCAGTCGCCCGGAAGCAGCCATGATCGCGGCCTGTCTGCCAAATCCTAAAAAATATAAAGTAAAACCACCTTCCGGGTATGTCATGAACCGTGCTGCATTTATCCAACGCCAGATGAATAATATTGAAACCGATCCGGATGTCCAGGCAGTGATCGGTACCGCCCCGGCCGGCAAATGATTACTCGACCAGAAGAGGAATTCGTTTACTGTTGGCGGTTGGCGGATAACGTCCGCAATTCACCGCAAAAAGCAACTCATATTTACCAGGTGGTAATGCCGGATCAATGGTCATATCGAATACAAGTGCGGGATGAATATCCTTGAGCCGGGTGCCGGTGATGATATCCTTCAGCCAGCCCTTTTTAGTAAAGACAGCGATCCGGATCGTATCATTCATATCCGATTCCCGGTTCCCGATGAACATTCCATCACTGTAATACATTTTTACATTCCCCTGCAATGAAAGAGCTTGCCCGGATTTCAGCCGGTACTTGTCCTTACCTGTTATAAATTCTATTTGAGGAAAACTGAGAAAGCAGGAATCATAGCGATAACCAAAGGTGAAGCCAGGCGTATGTATGGTATCCGAAAAGTCTTTCAGGTTATACGAATCAAAAAACCAGACCGGTTGACCCAGTATGTACCGGTTGACCGGTAAAAAACTGAACTGGTTCTTTCTTCCTTTATAATAATTAAGCGAATAAGCGGTCTGTCCGGTGTGAAACTGGTATTGCGACGCCTGCTGGTAAGAGCTGTTGAAGACCACCGGTTGTCCGCCCGTTATTTCTTTCATCCGTTGCGGCCAGTCCTTCCACGCATGAAACTGTTTTTGTACCGGTTTCCAGGGTAAGATATCAGCCACCATGATCACCCGCAGGGCCAGCACCATTATGAGCGTAACAGGCAGGAGCCGGTATAACCATTTTCTCCATTGTTCCTTTTCTGACAGGAAGGCATAGGATAAAACAATAACAGGGATCAACGCATGAAAAGGCCAGTTGGCTTCCACTTTGCCACGGAAGGAACTGAGCAGGAAAAAAAGGTAGGTGCCGGTCATCGTAAAATACATGGCCCATTCATGTCTTCGTCCAGGGGTATATAAAAAAGCAGCCGGTAATAAAATGAACCCGGCGATCGGACCTGCCATCAAAAACTGTCCGCCGATATAACTAAGACTATATGTGACTTTATAGGGATTCACATTACTTTCAAATAAATGATACCGGAAGCTGATCCAGTCGTGCTGGTACTGCCAGTAAAGATGCGGCATATAAAGTAAGAGGGCGAGCAATCCTGCCACGTACACTTTATAATTCTTAAATAAATAGCGGTCCGACAATAACGTGAACAACAATACCAGCACCCCATGATACTTACTGTAGAGCAGGGCGGCGGCGGCAAAACCGAGGTTGAGTGTGTTTACCCAGTTGGCTTTGAAAGTGAACTGCCGGTAGAGATAAAAGAACAACGTGGTGAAGAAGATCAGCAATGTATCCGGTGCGGCCATATATCCCCCGAGCTGGATCAGTGCCATGGAAAGCAGGATCGTATAAAACAGCAGCGGGTTATTCTTCGAAGGGAGCAGTTTCTCCAGGAAAAATACCGTGAGTATATTAAATAACAAAAAGAAAAACCGGATCCCCGATGCACCGGGAAATAACAGCATACCGGCTTTTACAAAGAGGGCCACAAAAGGCGGATGATCAAAATAACCCCGGGCCGGAAACAAGGCATAGATCCGGTAATACGCTTCATCATCCCGCAGTTCCGTGAACCCGGCCTGCAGGATCGCCAGGAGGATCCAGCTGCCGTAAAACAGAATGCGGTGATGTTGCTGCAGGATTCGCTTCATGAAAAGTACATTAGAGCAGTTTGACGAGGTACTGCTTTTTCAGGGTGTTGGCCCGCGTGGCTTTATTCACGAATTTCAGATCAGGCATGGTAATATGATATTCCGGAAATTCCTTTACGATCTCATAGGCACTGCCGGTCTGTTTGAGCTGATCCAGTTCCGTTGCTGAAATAAATACTACAGAGGGTCGTACAAAATCTTTTTTACAGATCGTATCAATCGGTGTGATCCGGATATACCGGTCGAGATAGAACTGACCAACCGGTATATACAGGTCGCCACTGGCTGCCGGCAAACCGGGCAGGTGGCGGTTGAGATAAAAAGCCATATGATTACCGGATTGGTATTGCAGCGCATCGGGATAAAACAAACCGCTGAGAAATTGTCCAACAAATAAGACGGCCAATGCCGAACGCAATAAGACCGATTGCAGCAGATCCATACGGATGATGAACGGCACTGCAAAGATCAGGATGAACAGGATACAGAGCAGGCCAAACGCATAGACCGAACTGATCGCGGGTCGATACAGGTAGAACAACAGGAGGATCCCTGCCACGATGATACCAATGATAATTCCCTGCAGCAGGGCGGTGCGCCTGATCCCTTTATCTGTCAGTTGCATTACAAAACCGGCGGTGAGAATAGCCAGAAAAGGGAACAGGATATTCGTATAATAAGGCAATTGAAAGCCGGAGAAAGAAAACATGAGCAGGGCCGGCAGGGTCCCGCAGAGGGTGTACCATTCCTGTTGCTGACGGGCGAACTTATTGAACGCTGATTTAATTTTTATAAACAGGGCCACATACATCAGGATCGCCCAGGGCAGAAAGGCCCAGAGAAGGGTATGCAAAAAGAAAAAGGGATCGCCCTTTCCTTTAATGGGGCCTGAGTTAAAGAAACGGCCAAACTGGCTGTCCCATAAAAAGAAACGGATACCTGAAACATTCGTACCACCAAAAACGATCTTTTCCGGATGCTGATCGAACTGGTACCAGAGACTGTATAATTCAGGAGTAATAAAAACTGTCAGTAGTACCAGGGCCACTAACCAGCGCCAATGAAAAAGTTGCTTCAGGTTCTGCTGCAGCAATAACTGTCCGGCCAGTGCCCCGCCAATGGGTACAAGGGTAAAAGGACCCTTGGTCATCATAGCCATAGCGGTGAATGCCGTGGCGCTCACAAGATGCCAGCTCAGTCCCTTATTCAGTGAATTGGAAAAATGATAGACCGCGGCAATGATCATGCCTGTAAGAAAAGGCTCAGCCCGCACATCATTATTGGAAGCGATAAAATGCAGGGAGCACAGCAGCATCAGGGTAGCCCATAAAGCGGTGGTCTTATTGTAGTGCTGTTTGGTAAAAAGATAAGTATACAAAGCACCGAGTAATGCAAACAATATACCCGGCAGTTTATAGGTCCAGGTACTGATACCAAATAACTTGAAGAATAGGGCTGTGACCCAGAAAGGGAAATGTGGTTTATCGAGCCAGTCCTTATCCTGAAAACGAAGGTTCAGGTAATCGCCGTTCTGCACCATATTCTTGGTG
>CALRQQ020000092.1:0-10039 GCA_943370345.1 Chitinophaga pinensis | reverse complement strand
AACTTGGGAACATTTCCTGGAAAACCGGGGCCTTATATTCTGCAAAATCATAGCCGGCATATTGCTGCAGACCGAAGGCAAATCCTTCATTGGTATTGGCCACACCCGGTGCATCAAAAGGACCGGTAAAAAAGATCGCCTTGCTGGTCTTGTATTGCGGGAAATAGTGTTTTACATAGCGGAATGCCTGCTCCAGTTGTTGCCTGAACGGCTCCGTATTGTTGAATTTTTTGTCGAGGAATTGCTGCACCGGTGCATAGCCCCGGATAAATTCACGGGTGACCGCCAGGGTTTGCTGATTGGTATCCGAACCGCTGACCCCGAGTATATTCTGCATGAAATCGATATAGAATCCCGGATGTTTCTGTTGCAGCTGACGGAGACCACCGGGAATGTCATTGGTGTCGATCCGGAAAAAATCCTGATCAAAGCGGATCACCGGAATGCTGACATCGATGCCGGACACATCGGGGGCCTTGGAGTTGTTCTTACAGGAACAGAGTACGGTCAGGAGCAGCAGGAAGCAGAACGATTTTTTCATAGTGACTCAGAACGACAAGGGTGTAAAAATGTTGTGACACGAATGTAGCTACAAAAACATTCACATAAATTTGTGCAATGAAAATAGCCCTCGCGCAGCAAAATTACCACATTGGGAATTTCGAAGCCAATACACAAAAGATCATTGCCGGGATCCGCCAGGCCAAGGCGATGGGGGCCGAACTGGTATTGTTTTCCGAATTATGTGTATGCGGGTATCCGCCCCGTGACTTTCTGGAGTTTGCCGATTTTATTGCCAAATGCAATGCGGCCATTGACCGGATCCGGGAAGAAGCTGATACGATCGGGGTACTGATCGGGGCTCCCGACCGCAACCCGGCACGGGAAGGGAAGGATCTTTTTAATGCGGCCTATCTTTTATATGAAAAGGAGATCAAGGGAGTGGCCCACAAGACCTGTCTGCCCAATTACGATGTATTTGACGAATACCGCTATTTTGAGCCGGCCTATGGATGGAATGTGCTCCCGTTCAAAGGGAAAAAACTGGCGGTGACCATCTGTGAAGATATCTGGAACCTTGGCGATAATCCGCTCTACCGCAACTGTCCCATGGATGAACTGATGAAGGAATCGCCGGATATCATGCTGAATCTGTCCGCTTCCCCTTTTGATTATACCCATGTGGAAGACCGGAAAGCGATCGTCAGGCTCAATACATCCAAGTATAAACTGCCGATGTTGTATTGCAACTGTGTGGGCAGTCAGACCGAGATCGTTTTTGACGGGGGCTCCCTGGTAATGGATAAACAGTCCAACCTGATAAAACAATTGCCTTTGTTTGAAGAGGCCATTGAACTGGTGGAATGGAAGGAGGATGGGACCTTTGACCTGCCGGTGCTGGTGCCGGCGGCACAATTGCCGGAGGCAGAATTCAACCCTTCAGAACTGGATCATACACTTTGCACTGCTGAGATCTACCAGGCGATCCTGTCAGGTATCCGGGATTATTTTACCAAGATGGGCTTTACCAAAGCCATCCTTGGCAGCAGTGGCGGCATTGACAGCGCTGTGACCCTGGCCATTGCCTGTGACGCATTAGGAAAGGATAACGTGCGGGCCATTCTGATGCCTTCTCCATATTCCACCGATCATAGCGTAAGCGATGCGGAACAACTGAGTATGAATCTGGGTAATCCGTATGATATTTTGCCAATTAAAAATATTTACAATAGTTTTCTTACCGAACTGAAACCCATTTTCGGGGATCTGCCGTTCAGCCTGGCGGAAGAAAACATACAGAGCCGTACCAGGGGGAACCTTCTGATGGCGATTGCCAATAAGTTCGGATACATCTTATTGAACACCTCCAATAAAAGTGAACTGGCCACGGGGTATGGTACTTTGTATGGTGATATGGCTGGCGGACTCGGTGTACTGGGCGATTGTTACAAGATGCAGGTTTATGCTCTTGCCCGGTATATCAACCGCGATAAGGAGATCATACCTGATCATATAATTACCAAAGCCCCATCTGCTGAGTTAAGGCCGGGGCAAAAAGATTCGGACTCATTGCCGGATTATGCGATCCTTGACCGGATCCTGTATCAGTATATAGAACGGAGACAGGGACCCAATGAGATCAAAGCCATGGGATTCGATCCGGCGCTGACCGACCGGGTATTGAGGATGGTCAATATCAATGAGTATAAACGAAATCAGTTCTGCCCGATCATCCGTGTATCTCCCAAAGCATTTGGAGTAGGCAGACGGGTACCGATCGTCGGCAAATATCTTTCCTGATCAATGAGTATAGGTGGCCGCAACCGGAATCGGCGAAGTGGAAGGTGGTATCACCACATTCTGTGTGATTGTCAGACTGGTCTCTGTCAGGGCCGTGATCGTGAACAATCCTGAACCGGAGGGATAAATACCGGAAGACATCTGCAACTGGGTTTCGCTGCTTTGAAAACTCCAGGTAAAACTGCCCGCGGTGGTCGGACTGCAAATAATGGTTCCTTCGGTAATTGTACCGGTCAGGCTACTGGTAAAAGTGATCACATCATCCTTGATACAGGCGATAGCGGCATTATTGGTGATATCCGTTCCTGAAGCGGAGGCCGTACTGAATTTCCAGCTGGCTTGTGTGAGTAACTGCGTTTTGGTTTTTGGAGCAGCCGCATCTTTCTGACAACCGGTTCCGGCTATCATAAAGAATGCAGTGATCAGGCCAAGGGTGAAATACTGTTTTTGCATGTCGTTGGATTTAGTGACTAAAATAGGTACAATTTTCCAACTCTTTTAGGGTAATTTACCCGAATTAGTACCGTATTTTCAACCATTTACAATAACGGCAAATTATTTGCTTAGTTCCAATTCGTAATTTGTGGAACGATCAGACCGGCACTATCAGGGTGCAAACAGTCTGCCATCTCCGAACTTAAACTGAATCTATGTTAAAAACCGCCGAAGACATCCGCCTGCTGAATGAAAAGATCAGCCATGCGGGCCAGTTTACCGACACATTAAGAAAAGAAATAGGTCATGTGATCATTGGCCAGAGTCATATGCTCGACCGGCTTCTTATCGGGCTGCTGAGCAACGGGCACGTTTTGCTGGAAGGGGTGCCCGGACTGGCCAAGACCCTGACCATTAAATCGCTGGCCCAGGCTATTCACGCCCGTTTCAGCCGGATCCAGTTTACCCCCGATCTTTTACCAGCTGACGTGATCGGTACCATGATCTATAATCAGCAGCGGAACGAGTTTGTGGTACGCAAGGGTCCCATCTTTGCCAATTTTATCCTGGCCGATGAGATCAACCGTGCCCCGGCCAAAGTGCAGAGTGCCCTGCTCGAAGCAATGCAGGAGCGTCAGGTAACTATTGGCGATTCCACGTATAAACTGGATGAACCCTTTCTGGTACTGGCCACGCAGAACCCGCTGGAACAGGAAGGTACCTATCCCTTGCCTGAAGCCCAGGTGGACCGCTTCATCATGAAAGTGATCGTGGATTATCCGAAAATGAGTGAGGAACAACTGATCCTGCGGCAGAGTGTTCAGGGCAGTTTTCCGGCCGTGAAACAAGTGGTATCTGTACAGGAGGTCACCAACGCCCGGGACCTGTGCCGGGAGATCTATATGGATGAAAAGATCGAAAAGTATATTCTGGATATCATATTTGCCACCCGTCGTCCGGAAGAGTATAAGTTAGAAAAACTAAAACCACTTATTTCCTATGGGGCCTCTCCCCGGGGGAGTATCAACCTGGGACTGGCTTCCAAAGCACAGGCATTTCTGAACAAGCGGGGTTTCGTGATTCCTGAAGACGTCCGCAGCATTTGCAAGGATGTACTCCGTCACCGTATCGGGCTTACGTATGAAGCCGAAGCAGAGAGTGTGAAGGTGGAGGATGTGATTGAAGAGGTGCTGAAGATGATAAATGTACCTTAAGTGGTGTCAGGTGTCAGCTGTCGGGTGTCAGGGAGTTTTCTTAGAAATGTTTGATAAATGGGAGAATATAAGACATATAAAGAACTGGATGTATGGAAAAAGGCAAGGGCTTTTGTAAAAGAGATTTATGTCATTACAAAGGATTTTCCCAACGATGAGAAATATGGACTCATGTCTCAGATGAGGAGATGTGCTGTATCCATACCGTCGAACATTGCTGAAGGCTATGGCCGTCAATTCAAAAAAGAAACCTTACAGTTCCTGCATATTTCAAGGGGCTCTTTGTATGAGTTGGAAACACAAATGTATATAGCGTATGATCTGTCATTTATAATCGAAGAAAAATTAAACAAACTATTGGCAGATTTAGAGGAATGCAGAAGGTTGCTTAGCGGCCTTATTAATTATTTTGAAAAGAATATTTCATTAAAATGAGAATAACCGGAGTCAACAGCCTGACACCTGACAGCTGACACCCGACACCTTTTATGCTGACCACTGCCGAAATAATCAAAAAAGTCCGCGCTTTAGAAATAAAGAGCAAAAAGCTGACCACCGATCTCTTCACCGGGGAGTACCACAGTGCTTTCAAGGGCAAGGGTATGTCATTTAAAGAAGTGCGGGAGTATTCGGCGGGGGATGATATCCGGTTCATTGACTGGAATGTGTCGGCAAGGTTCGGACATCCGTTCAGTAAGGTGTTTGAGGAGGAAAGAGAGCTGACGGTGATGTTGCTGGTGGATATCAGTAACAGTGGTTTATTTGGGACGGCGCATGCTCGGAAAAGAGATATTATCACGGAGATCGGTGCGGTGCTGAGTTTTTCGGCCGTGAACAATGCGGATAAAGTGGGCGTGATCTTTTACAGTGATGTGGTGGAAGCATATATACCGCCAAAGAAAGGAAGACAACATGCATTATACATTGTACGGGAACTGCTGAGCATGGAACCCAAAGGGAAAGGAACGGCGGTCAGTAAGGCCCTGCGTTACTTTACCAATTCCACCAAGCAGAAGAGTATTGCTTTTGTACTGAGTGATTTTATTGATGCCGGTTATGAGGATGCATTACGGATCGCAGGAAAGAAGCATGATGTGATCGGTATTAAATTGTATGATCCGATGGATATGAAGCTCCCTGATGCGGGTCTGCTGCAGGTGGAAGATGCTGAATCGGGTGCGACAAAGTGGGTGGACAGCAGTGATGCCTTTGTGCGGTACCAGTATGAACAGGAGTTTTTCCGGGTCACCGACTATGCCACCCAGGTGTTTAAAAAAGCGGGTTGTGACCTGCTGCATGTGAAAACCGGTGAGGAATATGTAAAAGTGCTGCAACGATTTTTTCTCAGCCGTAACCGATGATCCAATGAATGACGAACCCATGATTTTCCGGAGATCCATTTTGTTGTTCCTGCTGCTCTTTGCTGGTTTTATTGCCGGTGCACAATCGGCTGCCACGGTCAATGCCATGGTGAGCAAAAACCGGATAGTGATCGGTGAGCAGATCTCGCTCACGATTGAAGTACTGATCCCGGAAAAAGAGCCGATCCGGTTTGTGACCGTGGATTCCATGGATCATTTTGAATGGGTGGGCAGACCCGTGATCGACACCACCGGAAACGGGAGTGGTACGCTGCTCCGCGGGGTGTATACGATCAGCAGTTTTGATTCGGGTCATTGGGTGATCCCTCCGTTTGAATTGTCCGGCGGATTGAAAACAGATTCGATCCCGGTGGATGTGGTATTCTCCGATTTTGATCCCAATGCACCATACCATGATATAAAGGATATTTTAGAAGCCGATCCGGAGAAAAAGAAGAATGAATGGTGGTGGTATGCTGCAGCCGGTGCCCTGTTGCTGATCATGATCCTGCTATGGCTGTTCAGGAAAAAGAAGCCGGTGCTGAAGGAATTGAAAACAGAGGAACTTATTTCGCCCCTGGAAGAGGCGATGGGCGGCTTGCGCAAACTTCAGGCAGAAAAGCCGGAAGTGAAGATTTTTCATACACGGCTGGTGGACATATTCCGGTTGTATATTTTCCGGAAGAAAGGGTTGTTGTCGTTACAGGAAACCACAGGCGAGCTGGTGGTACAATTAAAAGGGTTGGGGCTGGGCCGTGAGGAGTTTGATGAGCTCGCTCAGGCGTTGCGGCTGGGTGATTTTGTCAAATTTGCACGGTTTGTGCCGGGTGCAACAGAGAATGAAAATGCATTTGAAACGATAAAGAGATCCATTGAACGGATCGAACAACTGAACTGATGTTTTACGAGTGGATCAGACATATGGATTTTGGCTTTCCCGAGTCGTTTGGCCTCTTTGCCTTACTGCCCTTATTGATCTGGTGGTATGTCACCAATCATAACCGGCAGCAGGCGAGCGTGAAAGTCTCCACGGTCCGGGCTTTTACAGTCCGTTCCTGGAAGAACCGATTCAGGCATCTGCCATTTATACTGCGGCTACTGGCCGTAACGGCATTGATCTTTGCGCTGGCCCGTCCGCAGCAGCGCAATGACCAGCAACAGACCGAGGGAGAGGGGATTGACATCGTGATATGTATGGATGTTAGTGGCAGTATGGGCTCGAGGGATATCCTGCCTTCGCGGATGGAAGTGGCAAAGCAGGTAGCGGAGGAGTTTGTGCGAAGCCGTCCGGTAGACCGGATCGGGCTGGTCATATTTTCCGGTGAAAGCTTTACACAATGTCCGGTGACTACCGACCGCAATACCCTGATCACCCAGATACAACACCTGGAGAGCCGGCGATATCTCCGGGATGGCACAGTGATCGGAGAAGGGCTTGCTACGGCCGTCGATCGCTTATCGGAAAGTAAAGGGAAAAGTAAAGTCGTGATCCTGCTTACCGATGGAAAGGAGGATCCTCCCGAGACAAGGCTGATCGATCCGCTGACCGCCCTGGAGATCGCTAAATCCAAAGGAGTGAAAGTATATGCAATTGGAATGGGGGCTGCGCCTTCCGGTATTGTTGAAAATACGGGGAATGTATCGTTTCAGAAAAATCCGATGGTTGATTTCCTGGATGAGGAACTTTTAACGAAAATGGCGGATGAAACCGGTGGTCAGTTCTTCCGGGCTAAGGATAAGGAGGGTTTGCAGGATGTATACCGGCAGATCAATAAACTCGAGAAATCAAAAGTGGAAGTGCAGTCGTTCAGGCGGTATGAAGAGCGGTTTATTCCTTTCCTGCTGGCGGCACTGATCTTTGTCTTCCTTGAGCTGCTGCTCAATTTTACCCTCTTCCGGAAATTCCCCTGACGGTTTATCGAGTATATTGCAGGCGCATGAGAGCAATTGTATACAAATCCACGGGTAGCTGGTACACCCTCAAAGATGAAGCCGGCCGTTTCTGGAATGGCCGTATGAAGGGGGTGATGAAGCTGGATGATATCAGCAGCACCAACCCGGTAGCCGTGGGTGACTGGGTGGAAGCGGATATTGAGAATGAGGACAGCAATACCGCGATCATCAATGAGATCCATGACCGGCATAATTATATCAACCGGCAATCGCCCCGGCATAAGCACCAGCATCATATTGTAGCGGCCAACCTCGATCAATCTCTCCTCATTGCCACGCTGCGTGAACCACGAACTTCACAAGGATTCATTGACCGGTTCCTCGTGGCCTGTGAAATGTATCATGTGGCAGCCGTGATCGTGTTTAATAAATCGGATCTGTATACGGCAAAGGATATGGAGAAGTATGAAGCCTGGAAAGCCATGTATGAAGCCATTGGGTATAAAGTGATCCTGGTCAGTGCGGAAAAAAATGAAGGGCTGGAACAATTCGGCCAGGTGCTGAAAGATAAGACCACCCTGCTCAGCGGACACAGTGGTGTCGGCAAATCCTCCCTGTTGAATACCCTGTTTCCCGGCATGAACCGCAAGACCCAGGACGTAAGTGGCTGGAGCGGGAAGGGACAGCATACCACCACTTTTGCCGAGATGTTTGACCTTGCCACCGGGGGAAGGATCATTGATACTCCGGGGATGCGTGAATTCGGATTGGTGAATATCAGCAAGGCAGAGTTATCGCATTATTTTCCTGAAATGCGGGACCGCCTCAATGACTGCCAGTTCAACAACTGTCTCCATATGAACGAACCCGGCTGTGCCATCAAGGAGGCCGTGGTCAATGGCCATATCCACGAAGACCGTTACATCAGTTATTGCGGTATCCTGGACTCTATTGAGGAGAAGAGTTATTGACCCCCTTTATAAGGGCTTGTTTTTCTTCCGGTCAAAATACCAGATTCCTCCTTCATCGGAATCCCAATGGATGATCAGTGTACTGATTATATCCCTCGCTTCGCTTCGGGATGACAAGTTTACTTAGGACATAGGTTGAAACTGAGAATCCATCACTTTGCGGAAAAAAGGTCCAGTGCTTCGTTCGAAGTAGAATTGCAATGCAGAGGTATAAAAAAAGCCCGTATTTATCGGGCAGAAAGAGATGCTCGTGTCATCCTGAGTAGTCCCGCACAAGTTAACTTTCAGGGCAGGGGATAAAATCCCAGCGGGACGTATCGAAGGGTGACGGGGGCATAAGTATGGAAAGGCAACCGGGGCGTATCGAAGAATGCTTACGCTATATGCCGTTGCTCTAAACTGATCAGTTTTCCTTCCAGCACACCGGCCAGGTCGACTACGGCCTTGTTATCCTTATTCAGCGCATCACGTGTTTTGGTAGGGAATAACGAGACACCGGTATAGATATTATAATGAAGTGTCATGTCATGCCCCTTGAACCGGAACTCCCAGTTAATGGTGTCAAAATCGTCTTCTTTGTTGGAGAATTTAACGTTGAAGTCCTGACTGAGGACGTTTGCTACGTGGTAGAATTGTTTGAGACCACCGTCATCGGCGATCACGGCTTCGGTACAGCCAAGTGAGGTTCGTAGGGTAAGGCTCATATATATAGTTTAAAGGTTTCTATCTACAAGACCATTCCCGGGACTCATCCGCTGCACGTAACAGTAATTTAACTGCGGAATTTTTTGGCCTTTCTTGCACTTTTTGCTGCATCGGGATCCCCGCTGAGAATACGTTCAGCACCCACGTTTTTTCCATTGGTAGGGCATCCTGTTTTCTTTTTAAACATGTTACTGAACATGCCGCAGGAGGAAAGCAGGAGGGCGAGGCTCATGGATACCGCAAAAAATCGAAGGTTTTTCATGTAACGTGATTTCATTCCTAACGAAAATAAAAAGAATAAATTGTTATTACTATAGTAAACCTACGAGCAGTTCCGGGTTATTTCTGCAATGGTAATAACAGGGTTGAGTGTCAATGGTTGTGCTTCCTGAAAGTTTATTTTTGATCCCTGAACCAGTCCGCATACCGGATGTAGTTGTTGGCGATCCGGTCGATCTGTCCATGGATGAGTTCCACTGAAATATCCTTCACTTTTTTGGCCGGTACCCCTGCATAGATACTACCACTTTCACAGACGGTATTCTCCAGTACCACCGCGCCGGCGGCAATGATGGTATTGCTGTGTACCACACAGTTATCCATGATGATGGCTCCCATGCCTACCAGTACATTGTCGTGCAGGGTACAGCCATGCACGATCGCATTATGTCCAATCGACACATTGTTGCCGATGGTTGTTCCGCATTTCTGATAAGTACAATGAATACAGGCGCCATCCTGCACATTCACTTTATTACCCATTTTAATGAAATTCACATCCCCGCGGATCACGGTATTGAACCAGGCACTGCAATCGTCCCCCATGATCACATTGCCTACGATCGTGGCATTAGGGGCGATGAAGCAGTTGTTGCCAAATTGGGGGTGTTTGTCTTCGACGGGGAGAATGAGGGGCATGGTAGAATGTTAGTAGTTAGAAGATAGTAGTTAGTAGTCTTTCTGATGTGCGATTTTCAAGCGTTTTCGAGGCTATATCCAAAGTTCCGCAATTCTTTGTTTCCTTTGCAGAAAATCAGCCAAATTGAATCAACGTGAACTTTTTTTGCGGCATGTGGGACAGACCTCCCAGGCGCCCCTGGCCCTGGAGATCGTGAAGGCCGATTGCTGCACCCTGTATGATGCAGGGGGCAAGGAGTAT
>CALRQQ020000091.1:0-10116 GCA_943370345.1 Chitinophaga pinensis | reverse complement strand
TTATCATTTGTGGCCTGTTACAGGTTGTTTTTGGATTTATCAAAGCGGGTATTATCGGCGACTATGTACCCGGCAGTGTAATAAAGGGAATGCTGGCCGCTATCGGTCTGATCCTGATCCTGAACCAGGTGCCGCACTTATTAGGAGATGACAGTCATTTTGAAACCGATGAAAGTGTACCGCAGGAAAAAGGTAATATTTTCTCCAATTTCTTTTTTGCATTTAGCAATATCAATAAAACCGCCTTCCTCATCGGCGGACTCTGTCTGGCCTTCAGTTTTGTATGGGAAAAGTTTGCCGGCAAACGAACGGATTTTATCCGCCTGATCCCGGCACCTTTATTTGTTGTACTGATCGGGGTTGGCATCAATCTTATCTATGCACAAAGCGGTAATCCGGGTGTATTGAAAGGGGAACACCTGGTCGTCATCCCGGTAGCTGAAAACAGCCAGGAGTTCTTCTCCTTTTTTACCCTGCCGGACTGGTCTTATTTTCTCGATCAAAAAGTCTGGTTTATTGGCGTCACCCTGGCCCTTGTTGCCAGCCTGGAGAGTCTGCTGAGCATTGAAGCAGTGGATGATCTTGACCCCTATCAGCGGGTAACACCCACTAACCGTGAACTGAAAGCCCAGGGACTGGGCAATCTGGTATCCGGACTGATCGGGGGCCTGCCGGTAACCAGTGTGATCGTACGGTCATCGGCCAATGTAAATGCCGGGGCTAAGACAAAAATGTCGACGATCTATCATGGATTATTCCTTTTACTGAGCATTGCCTTTATCCCGTTTGTACTGAATTTGATCCCAAAATCGGCCCTGGCCGCCATCCTGATCTTTACCGGGTACAAGCTGGCCAAACCGGCCCTCTTCATCAGCTACTATAAAAAAGGCTGGGATCAGTTCCTGCCCTTTCTGTTCACGATACTGGCTATTCTGGCGACTGACCTGTTGAAGGGAGTGCTTATCGGAATCGGTGTTGGCCTCTTTTTTGTTATCCGCAGTAATTTCAAAACAGCTGTATTTGTGGTCAATGACGATAATAAATATTTGTTCCGGTTACGGAAAGATGTTTCATTCCTGAATAAACCCATCATCAAATCAAAGCTGGAAGCGGTACCGGAAAATGCCTTTGTGATGATCGATGCGGGACGGGCAGATTTCATCGATAAGGATGTCATTGAAGTGATCGAGGATTTCATCACGGCCGCTCCGTTGAAAAACATCACGGTGGAACTCAAAAAAAGCATCTATAAAGAACAGGGATTCAGCAAGTCCCTGATACCGCATGGAGGCGCAGGCCAGTATATCCGTGTTTCCCCGAAAACAAATTGACCCTTATCCTTTCAAACCTATATTTTTATACTGTCAATACCAATCACATGAAATCATACGAAAAGTTATTACTGGAAAATAAAGCATGGGCAGCCGAAAAATTATCCGATGATCCGGCATTCTTTGACCGGCTGGCCCATTTACAAACACCCGAATTCCTATGGATCGGGTGCAGCGACAGCCGTGTTCCGGCCAATGAGATCACCGGTACACAACCCGGCGAGATCTTTGTACACCGTAATGTGGCCAACATGGTCGTGCATACCGATCTGAACCTGCTTACGGTACTCGACTATGCTGTCAACCACCTCAAAGTAAAACATGTGATCGTTTGTGGTCACTATGGCTGCGGCGGGGTAAAAGCTTCCATGACCAACCACAATTTCGGCATCATTAATAAATGGCTTCGTAACATCAAGGATGTGTACCGTTTTCACCGGGAAGAAGTGGATGCCATTAAGGATGAAGAGGAAAAAGCAGACCGTATGGTCGAACTGAATGTACAGGAACAGGTCATGAACCTGGCCAAAACATCGATCGTGCAAAAAGCCTGGGCACTTGAACAACGACCCCATCTGCACGGCTGGGTGTATGGATTAAAAGACGGATTGATCAAACCGGTCTTTGAAATGCCGGCCGGAACACATATTGATCCGTTGTACGAATTTGATGATCTCAAATAATTATTTCCCCGAACAGGGTTGTGCTGCTTTCCGGAGACGGTCGTTGACCGCTACACCGGCATCCGTTTCCGGAAGCAGTTCGGCCATTATAGATGCATAACCACCCTGGTCCAGTTTATACAACGAATCATACAGATTCCAGGCGGCTTCTGCCGGATCTGCATTGGGTGATAATTCCCATTGAAGATCTTCCGGCACACCGGGGCGCTTTCCATTAAAAAATAAATAGGCCGTTCTTTCATCGCTCATCGGCTGCACCGGTATGGTTCCCGCTTCAAATAAATACAACGGAGTGCGGGGTGAATAATGCACTTTATTCATGCCGGCATGCGAGGGACTCTCCTTCGTCTTCTGCCCCAGTATTGTATTTATTTTCTTTTCAATCGCTGTTACATTCAGTGCACCCGGACGAAGCAATTGTACCTGCCCGTCCGGTTGAATAGCCAATATAGTGGATTCGATCCCTTTACTGCAACGGCCTCCATCCAGAATATAAGGAATTCTATCGCCCAGCATATCATTCACCTGTGTGGCTGTGACCGGACTGATATAATTGTACGGGTTGGCACTGGGAGCCGCCAGCGGAAAACCGGCCGTGTTGAGTAATTGCAAGGTCAATGCATGATCCGGAATACGGATCGCCACGGTATTTTCCCCGGCCGTAATTCCTGCAGGCACCCCTTCGTTTTTCTGAAAGATCATGGTCAGCGGCCCCGGCCAGAATGCTTGTGCCAGTTCATGGGCCACCGGAGAAAACTCATTCGTCAGCGCCTTCGCTGCAGGTATATCCGCCACATGTACGATCAGGGGATTGGTCCGGGGCCTTGCCTTGGCTGCATAGATTTTCGCAATGGCCTGTTCATTGTAAATATTACCAGCCAGTCCGTACACCGTTTCCGTTGGAATGGCCACCACCTCGCCTTTTTCCAACCAATAGACCGCTTTTTCAATATCTGTTCCGATTTCTGCCATGCTGCGAAGATTTTGTAAAAAGACTAAACAAAAAAGGCTTAAAAAAGTTATACAAACCAGGCTCCGGCCAGGTAACCATCGCTTATGGACTACAGTCTGATAATCAGCAATTTGACAAATCCCACGTTGTTATTCTTCTTGCTGGGAGTTATTGCCGCCCTGATCAAGTCAGATCTGGAGATCCCGGTTCAGAGTTCAAAATTCATCTCCCTGTACCTTCTTTTTTCGATCGGCTTCAAAGGCGGAATGGAACTTGCCCATGGAGGAATCGACAAAGAAGTAGCCATTACACTGGGCTTATCCATTTTCTTTGCGGTGACCGTACCCATCTACAGTTATTTTATTCTCCGGCGTAAACTGGATGTCTATAATGCCGGCGCCATTGCAGCCACTTATGGCTCCGTCAGTGCCGTAACGTTTGTGACCGCCTGCAGTTTTCTTGCTGATAAACAGATCCCTTTTGGCGGACATATGGTCGCTTCCATGGCATTGATGGAATCACCCGCGATCATTATCGGCATGATCCTGATCCGCAAATTCGGCAATGATAAAAAAGGGAGCAGCGGTTTCGGACATATCATCCGGGAAGCTTTCAGTAATGGTTCTGTACTGATGATCCTGGGCAGCCTGGTGATCGGAATTGTAGCGGATGAGAAACAGGCGGAGGGTATCAAGCCTTTTACCAGTGATATCTTCAAAGGATTCCTGGCTGTATTCCTGCTCGATATGGGCATCACGGCCACCAAACGGATCAAGGCCTTTAAAAAAGGAGGCTGGTTCCTTTTTCTCTTCGGCATCCTTGTACCGATATTCAATGCTGTGATCGCCATCCTGCTCGCCCATCAGTTCGGGGTTCATGATGGCAATGCATTTCTGCTGGCGATCCTTGCTTCCAGTGCCTCTTATATCGCGGTACCCGCTGCATTGCGACTGGCCGTGCCCCAGGCTGATCCGGGGTATTATATTCCGATGGCGCTGGCCATTACCTTCCCTTTCAATATCGTAGTGGGTATCCCTTTATATTACGGGCTGCTCAACTGGCTTTGATCAATGCAATAAAAACTGCTGCGCCATAAACACTGCCGCTCCTGCGAGGTATCCCAGCAAGGCCACCCAGCCGATCTTTTTGATATACCAGAAGAAATCAATTTTCTCCAGTCCCATGGCCGCCACACCGGCAGCGGAACCAATGATGAGAATACTTCCACCGGTGCCGGCACAGTACGACAGAAACTCCCAGTAATAATGATCCGTGGGATATTGCTCCAGGCTGTACATTCCCTGAGCTCCTGCTACCAGGGGCACATTATCCACCAGTGCCGATAAGAATCCTATTGTTATGGAAATGGCAGATATATTCCCGATAGTCCTGTCGAGCCATTGAGCGGTTGAATGAAGGATACCGGCTGATTCCAATACAGCCACCGACAAGAGTATCCCCAGAAAGAACAGGATACTGGGTGTATCAATCTTGCGGAGGGCATGATTGACAGATAGCACTCCTTTTTCCCGCTCATCTTTTTTACTATGGATCAGTTCGGTAAACACCCACATGATGCCGAGTCCAAACAGAATGCCCATATAGGGTGGTAAATGCGTAATTGTCTTGAATACGGGCACCATCAGTAAACAACCGACCCCCAGCCAGAATACCAGGTTCCTTTCGCGGGCACTATAGGTAAAGTTTTTATTCTGCAGTACCTCCGGCCGCTGGCTCACATTGCCTTTCAACTGCCGGCTGATCAGATAAGCCGGCAACAACATACTCACCAGGCTGGCTAAAAAGACTTTAAGTATAATATTCGCAGCCGTGATCTGTCCACCGATCCAGAGCATGGTAGTGGTCACATCCCCGATGGGCGACCAGGCGCCGCCCGCATTGGCGGCGATCACTACCAGACCGGCATACAGCATCCGCTCTTTGCGGTCGCCGATCAGTTTACGCAGCAAGGAAACCATCACAATGGCGGTAGTGAGATTATCCAGCACCGCGGACAAAAAGAAAGTGATAAAAGCCAGCAACCAGACCAGTTTCCTTTTATCGGTAGTGGCGATCCGCCGGGTGATCAGTTCAAAGCCGTCATGTGCATCGATCAGCTCCACGATCACCATGGCCCCGAGCAGAAAGAAGAGGATCCCGGAGATATCACCCAGGTGACCGGACAGGTGATGTACCACTTGTTCTTTATCGGCCGTACCCAACGCATAGGCCGACCAGCATACAGCCGCCGTCAGCAAAGCCGTTGCCGCTTTATTGATCCTGAACGAATGTTCAAAAGCAATGAATGCGTAGCCCAGCACAAAAATGAGGATCAGTAAGGTCGTCATACGTTGTTTTTTTAAAATGGCCGGTCGCGGACCTGCAAATTAAGCAAACCCATTTTTATGTAGGTTTGCAGTATGTCCATCCAAGTCAAAAACCTGCTCAAGGAATACGGCGAGCAAAAAGCGGTGAACCAGCTTTCCTTCACCGCCAGTAAGGGCGAGATCGTGGGTTTCCTCGGCCCAAACGGCGCCGGCAAGTCCACCACCATGAAGATCATCACCGGCTATCTGCAAGCCACAGCCGGTGAAGCCTGGGTCTGCGGGATCAATGTAAATGAATCCCCGCTTGAAACAAAAAGGAAGATCGGCTATCTGCCTGAACTGAACGCCCTGTACTATGACATGTATGTACGGGAATACCTGAGTTTTATTGGCGGATTGCACCAACTCGCGGATGTAAAAGCAGCGGTGGAAAAAGTGATCGAAACCGTAGGACTGACCCCGGAATCAAAAAAGAAGATCGGACAATTGTCCAAAGGATATAAACAACGGGTAGGACTGGCCGCCGCGCTGATCCACGACCCCGAAGTACTGATACTGGATGAGCCGACCTCCGGGTTGGATCCCAACCAGATCATTGAGATCCGTGAAGTGATCCGTAAACAGGGACAGAATAAGACCGTTTTGTTTTCCTCCCATATCCTGCAGGAAGTGGAAGCCATCTGTGACCGGGTGATCATTATCAATAAAGGCAACCTGGTAGCGGATGATACCCTGACGAATCTCAGGAGATCCACCTCGGGAGAAGTGGTGAGTGTTTCTTTTAAAGAAACGGCAGACCGCTCATTAGTAGAGCAACTGCCTGCGGTAAAAGAAATTATCCGGAATGAGGCGAACAACTGGCAGTTAGCCACACATGATTCTGATCAGTTGCGTAAACAAATATTGGCCATGGCTTTGCAGCACAACCTCAACATCGTTTCTTTGCAAAGCGAAAACCAAAGCCTGGAGGATATCTTCAGAAGCCTGACCAAAAAAGAAAGCTGAACCGGATCAGTCCAACCCCTTCCGGAGTAAAAAATACGATTGCCTGTCTTGACTCTTTGCAGAGAAAAGATATGTCTAACTTAAACAAATAAAACATGAGCTACATTTCAGAAATCTTCGCCAGACAAATTTTAGATTCCCGCGGTAATCCCACCGTGGAAGTGGATGTAATTACCGATGAGGGAGCCATTGGCCGTGCGGCGGTACCCAGCGGGGCCAGTACCGGTATACACGAAGCCGTGGAACTGCGTGATGGCGACAAGAAAAAATATGTAGGTAAAGGCGTGTTGAAAGCCGTTAAAAACGTAAACGATATCATTGCTCCCGAATTGCTCGGATACGATGTGGCCGACCAGGCCGGGGTGGATGAATACCTCATCAAACTGGATGGCACTCCTAATAAAGCCAAGCTGGGGGCCAACGCCCTGCTGGCCGTAAGTATGGCCGTGGCTAAAGCAGCCGCTGAAGAAGCCAGTCTGCCCCTCTACCGTTATATCGGTGGTACCAATGCCAAAGTGCTGCCAATCCCCATGATGAATATCCTGAACGGAGGAGCACATGCGGATAATAAGATCGATTTTCAGGAATTCATGGTAATGCCTGTGGGTGCTCCCAGTTTCAGCGAAGGACTGCGTTGGGGTGTTGAGATCTTCCATGCACTGAAAACTGTATTGAAGAAAAAAGGATACAGCACCAATGTGGGTGATGAAGGTGGTTTTGCTCCGAATATCCAGAGCAACGAGGAAGCCATTGAAACCGTACTGACCGCCATTGAAGCCGCCGGTTATAAATCAGGCACCCAGGTAAAGATCGCTATGGATGCCGCCAACAGCGAACTCTGGGATGGCAAGAAGAAAAAATATGTGTTCCATAAGAGCAATGGCAAGGAAATGACCAGTGAACAACTGGTGAAATACTGGGAAAGCTGGGTAAAGAAATACCCTATCTGCAGTATTGAAGACGGTATGGCCGAAGATGATTGGGCAGGTTGGAAAATGCTGACCGAAGCCGTAGGCGACAAATGTCAGTTGGTAGGCGACGACCTGTTTGTGACCAACGTAACCCGTCTGCAACAGGGTATCGACAAAGGGATCGGCAATGCCCTGCTGGTAAAAGTAAACCAGATCGGTACCATCACGGAGACCATCAACGCGGTAACCCTGGCCCAGCACAATGGCTATAATACCATTATGAGTCACCGTAGCGGAGAAACAGAAGATAATACCATTGCTGACCTGGCGGTTGGACTGAACTGCGGACAGATCAAGACCGGTTCTGCTTCCCGTTCTGACCGGATGGCCAAATACAACCAGTTGCTGCGTATTGAAGAATTACTGGGCAGTACCGGGGTCTATCCAAAAGGAAAAATCAAGTTTGGTAAGTAATTTGCTATAAAATAGGTGCTTAAAATACCTGTCATGGTGAGCCCGCCTGCCGAGAAGGCAGGTTTATCGAACCACGACAAGTGCCCTTCGGCAAGCGCCCTTCGACAGGCGCCCTTCGACAGGCTCAGGGTGACAATAATTGTCATGCTGAGCTTGCCGAAGCATTGCCGAAGCACCTTAATAATAAAAATCAATGAAACTCCTCACCCGCATACCGGCCTGGATCAGGAATAAATACTTTATTGCCTTTGCCGCTTTTTGCGTGGTAGTTGTTTTTTTGGATAAAAATGACCTTTTTGCCCAGCTGGAGCGCCGCCGGGAGCTCCGGAAACTGGAAAAAAGCCGGGATTATTACCAATCCCAGATCTCTGCAGAACGTAAAGAATTAGAAGCACTTAAGAACAATCCTGCCACCCTGGAACGCTATGCCAGGGAAAAATACCTGATGAAACGGGATAATGAAGAGCTTTTCCTGGTACCGGAAAAGTCCGATAATTCAAAGAATTAAGATTTTCACACAATAAGCCAATCCCGTCCCCGTTTAAATAGCGGACATTTCGTAATTCTCAGTTACCGACGGACAACAACATCTAATTTCTGGACAAATTAATTGGTTTGCCAATGACAAACTTTACACCTGAAGATTTATTACTGTATTTGTATAAAGAGACAGATACAAACCAGACAAAGGCTATTGAAACAGCCCTGGAAAAAGACTGGACCTTGCGTGAAAAAATGAGTGTACTCAAAGCCTCCATGCACCGTCTCGACAAACTCACTGAATCTCCCCGCACAGCTGTGGTACTGAATGTACTCAACTATGCCCGCGAACAGGCAGCCCAGGTAGTACAATAACTTCAAAGCTGTTTTTAAACTTACTAAGCATTCCTTTTAAGGGATGCTTTTTTTATTCGCTACACCGGCCTGCTACCGACAAATCTTCTGTGGACCTGCCTTTGCCGGCAGGCAGGCTGTCGTCTCTCGACTGTGGTCTGTGGACTATTTGTAACTTGCGCTATGACCCGTAAAGACCGTTACCAATTCATCATTGACTATTTCCAGGAACATGCACCCGAAGCAGAAACGGAATTATACTATGATAATCCATACCAGTTACTGGTGGCTGTTATACTCTCGGCCCAGTGTACGGATAAACGGGTGAACATGACCACTCCTTCCATCTTTGCCCGCTACCCCGATGTACAGTCGATGGCCAAAGCAGAATTTGATGAACTTTTCCCGCTGATCCGCAGTATCTCCTACCCCAACAACAAAACAAAACACCTGATCGGGATGGCCAATAAAGTGATCAGTGATTTTAACGGCGAGATCCCGATGACCGTGGAAGAACTTGTTCAACTGCCCGGCGTGGGCCGCAAAACGGCTAATGTGATCACCTCCGTGATCGACCAGCAACCCAATATGGCGGTGGACACGCATGTGTTTCGTGTGAGTAAACGCATCGGACTGGTACCCCAAACGGCCAGCACTCCCCTGGCCGTGGAAAAAGTACTGATCAGAAATTTTCCTGAATCCTTGATACACAAGGCACACCATTGGCTCATCCTGCACGGACGGTATACCTGCCTGGCCCGTTCGCCCAAATGCAGTGACTGCGGTATACAAAAAGCCTGTCACTATTACCAGCGGAAAACTGCGGAGTAAAAATTCATGGCCGTTGAGTAGAAACTTATCCCGGGATTTGAATTCATAGCACAATCCTTGTATCAGTTGGCGGACTACAACTGATATGAAACGCCATCAACTGTCTTACGCTGCCCTGTTATTTATCCTCCTGTTCACAACAGTAAACTGTACTGTATATGCGCAGATCCCACCCTTGCAATGGGCCACCCAATACGGAGGTGCCAAGGTGGATATTCCTTTTACCATAAAAATGACCAGCGACGGAGGCACGATCGCAGGCGGGTATACGGACTCGAAAAACGGGGATGTCAGTCCACAACCCAACCGTGACTACTGGGATCTCTGGCTTATCAAGCTGGATAAATGCGGACAGATCGAATGGGAAAGATCACTGGGTGGTACCGGTTATGAATCGGCCCGTGACCTGGTACAGACCGCCGATGGCGGCTACCTTGTATTGGGAGAGACCAACTCCACGGATGGTGGCGTTATAGCGGGATTCGGTGGCACAAAAGATATCTGGCTGTTGAAATTTGCCTCCAATGGGACGCTGACCTGGCAAAAACGCTTTGGAGGTTCCGGTCTCGATGTGGGCAACCATATCGAATTGATGAAGGATGGCAGCTGCCTGATCGCGGCTTCCTCTACTTCCAATGATGGTCATATTACCGGCAATCACAGTACCGGCACCTATACAGATGGCGTACTGATGAAGATCGATGCAGCCGGCAACTTAGCCTGGAGCAAATGTTTCGGCGGCACCAAAAACGAAGAACTCTTCGATAT
>CALRQQ020000090.1:0-10230 GCA_943370345.1 Chitinophaga pinensis | reverse complement strand
GCCAGAAACACCCGCTTAGTACGCCCCTTCTCGCTTCTAGCTTCTTGCTTCTCGCTTACTGCACGACGACCTTAGTAGCATAAACTTCCTGTTTACCACCATCAGTTACTTTGATCAGGTAGATCCCCTTTGCGGCTGCAGGATCCAGTTTTACCTGTTGTGCATGGTTGTCTCCACTGATACTCATGTTCTGCTGGATCACGGTGCGGCCCATAACATCCGTTACCTGCAGGGAATAGTTGCCGGCTTTGAGCTGGCTGAACTGCAGTATGAACTGGTTATTGGTCACCGGATTCGGATAGAGACTGATACGGGAATCGCCGCTGTTTGGAGTGGGGTTGCGGCTGACAAAATCAACCGTTGTTGTTTTCTTTTCGGTGGTGGTCAGCAGGTTGCTGTTGGCCAGGTCAGAACTGTTCCAGGCACTGTTACTGATCGTATAGGGTGTTGCGGACCAATTGCGATGATCCACCGTGAAGTATTCAGTACGGAGGGCGCTGCTTACCAGTATCCTGTTCTCTGCATTTACGGCCGCTCCATTGACCGTGTATCCTTCCGGCAATCCGCTGATCACCCCCAGATGCGTAGCCACTTTATTGGAAGGGTTGATCTTAAATACATGGTTTCTTGCAGAGATCACGAACAGATTTCCCTCATTATCCGCGATCATATCGCCACCGAAACTGCTGCAGGAATTGTGTATGGATACACCGTTGTTGGACGGGTCATCCACAATGGCACCGAGATCTTCTGTGGTCATTGTTTTACCGGTATTGAAACGGATCAGCTGGGTGGCATCGTTGGTAAGGGCATAGCCGGACCCATCAGAAGCGATCACCATCCGGGTAACGATATTACCCTGGTCTGCGTTTTTTATGGGTTTGCCGGTAAATCCTTTTGCTGTGACAAAATAAACCTTCATGGTCTTCAGATCGATATAACGTAACTGGTCAAAGAGCATGGGCGTATAGTAGAGGCGGTTTGTTTTTTTATCAAGGGCCATTGCGGCCACGCCGGTACCGAAAGCGGCATTGATCGTGTTGCCGAAGCGGGCATCTGTCAGGGGTGTTTGAATGGGTTTTTTATTACCGGCATCAAAAACGGTAAGACTGCTGTTGCTGCCATCGAGCAATATATCACTGTATTGACCGGTTTGCAGGTTCAGTTTCCGCAGAAAATTCCAGCTGCTTCCACCGGGCTGTACATCGGTGATAGCCCATACATACCGGTCGGATTGTTGTGCTTTTAAGGGAATGCCAGCGGATAGCAGGACGATAAAAGATAAAAAAGGTAAAGCTTTTTTCATACACCGTTTTTTGTTGTCCATTAAATTACAACAAATCACCGGCGGTCAAAAAAGATTTTTTATAAGTGGCTGAAAAAATAAACCCCTCCCGGACGAACCAAGGAGGGGTCAAGGTATAAAAACCCTGAGCATTGCCTTTCTGATCGGATCACTTACTGAACTACCGAGAACTTATACGCTGACAGTTCATTGCCATTCACCAGTTGAATAATATAGAGACCGGGTTGCAGCCTGTTCAGGTTGCTGACCTGGATGCTGTTGGTGCCTTCGGTTACATTGTTTTGTTGGGCCAGTACCTGGCGGCCAGCCATATCCACCACACGAAGACTCACTACACTGTTGCGGGTGGCATCGAAACGTACGGTAGCGTTAGCGCTGCTGATCACGGGGTTGGGACTGAGACTGATGCAACTGATGGTCTTCTTCTCTTTGCGAACCATGATCACATTGCTATAGGTGAACTTGCCATCTACATCCACCATTTTCAGGCGATAGTAAACCACCGCATCATTGATACTGCTGATATTGTCGTTGGTGCTGTAAGTGGTACGACCGGTATTGCCATTTGCCTGTTTGCTGTCAATGGTAACAAAACCGGCAGCAGACTCCGCTTTACGCTCGATCTCATAATGACTGAAGTTGACTTCATTCTCTGTCTCCCAGTTCAGCACGGTTGTGCCATTGCGGTAAGCCGCACTGAAACTAAGCAGGGTAACAGGCAGGGTAGAGTTTGACGGGAAAACATTCGAAGCAAGGTCCTGCAAACCGGTAATGGCTGCAATCTGCGAACATTCAACCGTACCGGCAGGTCCGTTAGCGGTATTCTGATTGATGAAGTATAAACCAGCAGCAGTAGACAGGTAAATAGAACCCAGCACATCAAATGCTACACCGTTCACTGTACCGGTAAAGGGTGCACCGCCGGGCGTTAACAGGTCCCAACGTTTGGTCAGGGTAGTGTTACTGCCATTAGGGGTACCAATAAAGATCTGTGTTACTCCGCTGCCATCATTGGCGAGTGCATAAATACTGCCGGAGCCGGAGATACAAAGGTCACCATTCTGGAACGTAGCGACTGTACCACCAGAAAGGGTCACACTTGCATCAACCATAGTGATTGCAACCGGATTCACGCCATTTGAGTTAAACCTGGCAAGGAAAAGAGTCGAACCATCACCGGCAAGGATCCAGCCAGTGCCATCAGGGCCCATGCCAAGACGCACAAATCCAAGACTGGTAGTAGCAGCTCCGTTAACATCCAGGGTACCGATGAGGGTAGGTGTGCCTCCGGTTGATGTGGCACCAAATACTTCTACCACACCTCCGTTACCTGATGTATTCGGTAACCAGTAGAAATGACCCAGATTGGCACTGGGGAAAGCGCTGCGGCCAAGTGCGGCCGTAGAGGTTCCGCCGGTAGTACCACCGGGATAGCTGGGGGCGAAAATATTTGTAGGTCCGCTGATATATGTACCATTGGATACCGAAAATCCGGAGACCTGTGTACCATTCGATGAGGTAGCCCAGATACTGGCCGGTACCGCCGCCGATACGTTCACTGTGGTAGCGGCCGATGTTGCATTCAATCCGTTATTACCACCTTCCTGTACAAAACAGGTGATCTGGTATGTACCGGTAGTAGGGAAAGAGGCTACAGTACTGGAATTATTATTGTTGGTTGAAGCCGGGTTATTGGTAAACACCACACCAGCAGGACTGCTGCTCCAGGTATAAGTCCAGTTACCATTACCACCTGGCCAGTTCTGGCTACCGTTACGTTGTGCAGTGAAATTCAATGTTGAACCCGAATTCACATTCTGTGTGCTGGTGATGTTCAGTGTAACTGATGGCTGTGCAGCCGCGTTTTCATTGAAGAGGAGTGCGAATACAATACAAGTTAATAACCCCTTTACGTGTGTAAAAGTTTTCATGCTCATGGTTTTATGTAGATAATAAAAGAATACCTTGTTCAAATGGTTTTGAACGGAAATGGACCAATGCTCAGGGTCATCTACAGGAAGTGGAGTTAAGGGGGGTTCTTTAAAGGAGGAATGGACGGATTAAACTAACTAATGCTTCAGGGTTTTTTTAGAGGATTTGTGATTCGCAGAAGACAAAAGTAATACACAGATGTAGAATATGCAAGTAAAAACTCCTATTTTTTTGTAAGACTACTAAAATAAGTACCGGAGATTTACGATTTAATTTTTTTCCAACTCTGATAACCAGGTAGTTCACGCTTTTCTTCTGGTATAGGTTTTCGACGTGGTTTACAGGGTTTCAATCCATCAAAGCAATCGGTTGGCAACTGCTGATAGAGTGCTGTGCCTTCCGTTTTCCATTTCAGCATATCATCAGTTACGGATTTAATGATCTTGCCGGGGTTCCCCACCACCACACTGCGGGGTGGGATGAGCTCACCTTCTCTGATCAGGGTCAATGCGCCAACAATACTCTCATCACCCAGTTCCACATGATCCATGATCACACTGTTCATACCCACCAGGCAGTTCTTTCCGATCTGCGCACCATGTATAATAGCTCCATGACCAATATGGGCGCCTTCTTTTAATAAGACTGTAATACCGGGAAACATATGAATGGTACAGTTTTCCTGCACATTGCATCCATCTTCAAGGATAATACGCCCCCAGTCGCCCCGTAATGCCGCACCCGGACCGATATAACAATTCCGGCCAATGATCACATCTCCGGTTACCACCGCCTGCGGATGTACAAAAGCCGATTTATGGGCCACAGGCCTTATTTTTTTATAGGCGTAAAACATGATAAACGGTTTAGTTGATCGGGTATTAACTATAATGAATAAACGAAATATGGAAATTGCTGCTATACCAGTTTCTTGTCCGTCCGGTAACAGAGTCCTTTAAAAAGGGCCACTACATGGTCATGTTGGTTGCGGATCTCCACCTGGTAAAGCCCGGTGGACTTACCGTTGTGCAGTTCTGTAGCTACGGCCGTGAGTATATCGCCGATATGTACCGGTTTAATAAAGTTGATGGAAGTGTCAAGCGCCACGGAAAGGGTATTCCGGTTGTTGCAGGCAAAAGCAAAGGCACTGTCGGCCATGGAAAAGGCAATACATCCGTGGATGATCCCGAATCCGTTCACCATTTCCGGACGGATCGTCATGCGGATACGGCTATAGCCTTCGCGGATCTCCAGTACAGCGATGCCGAGCCACTGACTGAAAGCGTCGTGTTCCATCATATGGTTCACCACTTTAAGGGCAGCTTTGTCTTTGTCTGTATGCATAGCTTATTCTCCTTTAAATACCGGTGTTCTTTTTTCGAGGAAAGCATTCACCCCTTCTTTGAAATCTTCGGTCTGGGCGGCCCGCTGCTGAAATACATCCTCGTCCTGCAACTGATCCTCAAAGGTAGTGCTGACTGAAAGATTCAATACCTGTTTGGTATAGGCAAGTCCTTTGGTAGGCATGGCCGCAAGCGTAGCCGCTATCTTTCCGGATTCTTCCGCCAGTTGATCATCCCCGAATACTTTATAAAGCATGCCCAACTTTTCTGCTTCTGCGGCCGGAACTTTATCTCCCAGCATCATCAATGCACTGGCCTTCTGCCAGCCCACCAGCCGGGGCAGCGTATGTGTGCCACCACTGTCGGGGATGAGCCCGATCTTACTGAATGCCTGAATGAAAGAAGCAGATGCGGCAGCCACCACAATATCACAACAGAGCGCAATATTGGCTCCGGCTCCGGCCGCTACCCCGTTTACAGCGGCGATCACCGGTTTTTCAAGTTTGCGTATACGCGATACGATGGGATTATAATGTTCACCCAAAATCCGGTTCATCCCCGGTCCATTGGGATCTGCTACTTCGGCCAGGTCCTGTCCGGCACAAAATGCTTTGCCGGCACCAGTGATCAGCACCGCACGGATAGAAGCGTCTTTACAGACATCCAGTTTCTCCTGGAGTAATAAGGCCATCTCCCGGTTGAACGCATTGAATTTATCTGGCCGGTTCAGGGTAATATAGGCGATCGGTCCTTTTACGTCAAAGAGGATGGAAGACATAACTGAATTTTACAGCAAATTAGGAAAGATTCCGCTCTGGTTACCATCCTGTTTTTGCACGCAAGTAAACTGACTGGAAATCTTTACCTTGATAACTCAAACCATTAAACATGAAACAAATCCTCTTCCTTCTCCTCCTTTCTTTCCTTTTCAGTTCCTGCGGTCCCGGAAAAGAATATCCCGCAGAAGTCAGGGCAAACTTTGTGAAAAGCTGTGCCGCTAAAGCCAATGGCAATACCGTGTTGTGTGAATGTATGTTTGAGAAGATCAGTGAACGGTACACGTACAGGCAATTTGTGGACATGGAAAATGACCTGGAAAAAGGGATCCGGTCGCCAACGTTTATGAATTATGTGGATTCGGCCACACGGAGATGTGTAATTGAAAATGAAGAGAAAAAATAGTTCCCTTTTTTTAACAGGCCTCGCTGTTTAATGACATTTAAAATAGTCAAAAGGCTCCCGGCAATCTTCACATTGATACAGGGCCTTGCAGGCCGTGCTGCCAAATTCACTGATGCGACGGGTATGCCAGCTGTTGCAATGCGGACACTGTACGGCTTCGTCAGGTGCAAATAGTTTTTCATTGCAGACCTGTTGCCGGGGATTCGGTGGAGCAATGCCATATTCCCGCAATTGTTGTTTCCCTTTTTCCGTCATCCAGTCGGTGGTCCAGGCCGGACTGATCACGAAATTCACTTTTACATCGGGAAATCCGCGGGCCATCAGCTCCATCTTAATGGAGGCCGCGATCATATCCATCGCCGGACAGCCGGTATAGGTGGGGGTGATCGTAACAGTTACTGTTTTATCATCTGTGGTCACATCCCGTACAATACCCAGGTCCACAATACTGAGTACCGGTATTTCGGGGTCGTTGATCTCTTCCAGGTACGACCAGATCGTTGTAGTATCGGCGAACAGTGTTTTCATGATTACCACTCCGCACCCGGATAAGTGCGTTGCAAATATTGTAGATCGGTCAGTATAAAGCCCAGTTGTTCGGTATGCACCCCGTTCTTCCCGCCACTATGCATAAATACATTTTCAGGGAGGGAGAGCGTGGCTTCTTCCAGAATGGCTTTTACTTTCTCTGTCCAGTATTTTTTGATCTTTTCAAGTTCAATGTCCGATTCAAATTCAGCCGGCATAAATAACTCACCGGTATAGCACCAGAGCGCATCCATGGCTTTGCGGAGGCGGTTGTTACTTTCTGCTGTGCCATCCCCCAGGCGGATCACCCATTCACTGCTCCAGCGCACATGATAACTGACTTCTTTCAGTGATTTCTCTGCAATGGCCGCGATACGGGTATCGGGATGACTGATCAATTCCTGGTATAAATAGAACTGGTATGTACTGAAGAAAAACTGCCGCAGGATGGTCTGGGCCCAATCACCATTGGGTTGCTCCGCCAGCAAGCCATTTTTAAATTCCCGTTCTGTACGTAAATAAGCCAGTGCATCCTCTGTAGTGCCATTGCCCATCCCCTCCGCTGCATACTGATAAAAGCTTCTTGCCTGTCCGATCAGGTCAAGCGATATATTGGTGATCGCGATATCCTGTTCCAGTACCGGCCCATGACCGCACCAGGCCGAGTTGCGCTGCCCGAGGATCAGTGCATTATCGGCTAAGTAAAGGGTAAAATTAAGTATTGATTGATTCATTGGTTTACTTGATAAGTTGACAGGGTGGTCTTCTTAGGGAACATCCTTGTCAACTACATATGATTGACTTCATCCGGTAAATCATAAAACGTCGGGTGCCGGTAAACTTTGTCCTGTGCCGGTTCATACAATTCACCTGCTTCTTCCGGATTGCTGGCCGTGATATATTTACTTTCCACCACCCATATGCTTACCCCTTCCATCCGCCGTGTATATACATCCCTGGCATTCTCGATCGCCATCTGTGCATCGGCAGCATGCAGACTGCCGGCATGTTTATGATCCATCCCGTTTTTGCTCCGGATAAAGACTTCCCATAAAGGCCAGTCATGCCCGGAAGATGAGCCGGATGTATTGCTGCCAGCGCCAGAATCGGGAATGTCGCCGTAGTAGTATTTTCTAAGAATATTCATTGTTATATGGATAATATGGTTATTGAGACCAGTTGTTAATCTGTCAGCTTCATTCAGGCTGCTTCCTCTTTTAACCTGACCGCCCTTTTCCGGGCATAGGCCACCGCCGCTTCCCGCACCCATTCTCCTTCTTCCCAGGCAGTGCGGCGCGCATCGAGCCGTTGTTTATTACAGGGGCCATTGCCCTTTACCACCTGCCAGAATTCATCCCAGTTGATGGCCCCAAAATCATAGTGCTTTCGTTCTTCATTCCATTTCAGATCGGGATCGGGCAACTGCATACCGAGCGTCTTGATCTGTTCAGCGATCATATCCACAAAGTTCTGCCGAAGTTCATCATTGCTCTTGCGCTTGATCTTCCACTTCATGCTCTGATCGCTGTTGGTGCTTTCTGTATCGCGCGGTCCGAACATCATCAGGGCCGGCCACCACCAGCGGTTGATGGCATCCTGGCACATGGCTCTTTGTTCGGCCGTACCTCTTGATAATACGAGCAGCGATTCAAAACCCTGGCGCTGGTGAAAACTTTCTTCTTTGCAGATACGCACCATGGCTCTGGCATAAGGACCATACGAAGTACGGGTGAGCATCACCTGGTTCATGATAGCCGCCCCATCCACCAGCCAGCCAATGGCGCCGATATCGGCCCAGGTGAGGGTGGGGTAATTAAAAATGGAAGAGTATTTGGCCTTGCCGCTATGAAGGTCGTTGATCATTTCCTCCCGGCTCATGCCCAGTGTTTCTGCGGCTGAATACAGGTAAAGTCCATGACCCGCTTCATCCTGTACTTTGGCCAATAAGATCGCTTTGCGTTTGAGTGAAGGAGCCCGGGAGATCCAGTTGCCTTCCGGCAGCATGCCTACAATTTCACTATGTGCATGCTGACTGATCTGCCGCAGATTGGTTTTGCGGTAGGCCTCCGGCATCCAGTCCTTCGGTTCGATCTTGATCTCCTGATCGATCTTCTCCTGAAATAGTAGTTCAAAATCCTTTACAGGCATGGCAAACTGTTTGGGTCAAATGTAGTAAAAACTAACAGCTGTTTGCGTAGTTTTTAACCCACCCGGCTCAGTTTTCGGTAATTTCTTCCACAAACTCCGGGTATACATTATCCGCCATTTTCCAAACCCCCTTTTCCTTTACAAAAGGCACCACACTCCAGCTCCGGTCTTCGGGTTTTTCGCCCGGGTTCAGCTCGGCCCCGATCCGGAGCGCCGCCTTATTGCCCGTGATCTTTACTTCATAAATATTTGTTTTTGACGTATACCAGACGATGGTATAATTAATGCTTTCCTGACCGCCTGCCCATCGGTCAAAATCAAATCCAACCGGCATTTCTTCTGCGGGGTCGGCTTTAAAACAACTGTCGCTGTACCGGAAGTGTTCACGCTCCGCCTTAATATAGGCTTCACCCACATAGGGCACACTTTTACGCAGGTAGGCAAAATAGCGTTCGGCTTCTTTCCAGTTGATCTTATACGGTGGTCCGTCCTCCGGTCCGGTTCCTTTGTACAGATCAAATTTGTTGAAAGCTGTTTCGTTTTTCTGGTAAAATTTCAGAAAGGAAAAGAAGGTTTGTTTGATCTGCTGCTGTTCTTTATTCAGCTGGCTGAAAACCTGGAAGCAAAGACAGATGCCAATCAGGAACGGGAGGATTTTCTTCATAATTGTAAAAATAAAAATAAAGGGGAGGGGTTTGTACAGATTTCTGATCAGTAGCAGGGTTTGGTAAACTATATATTGTTAATCAGACCTCAGGAAACAGGTTGTAAGATCCCGCTATCATCATAACTGACCGGGCAGGATCACTGAGTAAAAAAACAATAAATAATAATTAACCCGATACCCGGAAGAAGGTATTTTAGAGGGAATCTGAAATAAATTCAGGGGATGAATAAGAGAGACTACTTCGCATCAAAATCCACCACCACTTTCTCCGTCTTCGGGTGACTCTGACAAGTAAGAATATAGCCTTTCGCTACTTCTTCTTCTTCAAGTCCCCAATGCACATCCATGCTGACTTCTCCTTCGAGCAACTTGGCTTTGCAGGTACAGCACATACCGCCCTTACAGGCATAAGGTAAGTCTGCCCCTTGCTGCAATGCCGCATCCAGAATTGTTTGGTTGTTGTTTAGTGGAATAGTCACTTCAAAACTTCGTCCATCCACTTTTACACTAACCTTACTCATGGCTCCTGTATTGGAGGTCAGTGTACTGTCGACTGTGGACTTTGGACTTTTTGTGCTGTTAAATAACTCCAGGTGCACCTTGCTTCCTGCAATGCCTTTCTTTGCCAAAAAATCTTTTACGGTGAAGATCATTTCGGTCGGGCCACAAATGAAAAACTCATCCGCAGCGGCAAAGTCTTCCAGGCGATCCAGTTCCTGTAATTTATCCAAACCGATCCTGCCAAAATTCAGTTCCGTCTCCGTCCGTTCGCGGCTCAGGATATGCACCAAGCTGAAGCGCTCCATATACTGGTTCTTGAGTGCTTCCAGTTCTTCAAAGAAAATGATCGAATGCCGGTTTCGGTTGCCGAATACCAGGGTGAAACGGCTCTTCGGCTCAGTGGCGAGGGTGGTCTTGATCAGGGAGATCACCGGGGTGATGCCACTACCGGCCGCGAAAGCGAAATAATTTTTTTTATGATCGGGGTGCAGGGGGGTATTGAATTTTCCAACAGGCGGCATAACCTCCAGTACATCTCCTTTTTTTAATTGCTCATTGGCAAAAGAGGAGAAAAGTCCCCCCTCCACTTTCTTGATGGCCACTTTGAGTTTCTTTTCAAGCGG
>CALRQQ020000089.1:0-10246 GCA_943370345.1 Chitinophaga pinensis | reverse complement strand
TCCCGCGGATATTTTACCTCGTATTTGAAGCCTACTTTATTTTCTTTTTTCGGGTCCACTGTTAGTTGCCAGGTCAGCTTCTGCGTGTCATCCTCCAGTTTAGCGCCATCATATTTACGGTCCTGGATCTCGATCTCTTTCATCGTGGTGATCGGGAACTGGTCGTCGATCGTGATGCTGATGGATTGTTGTTTATTGTTACGGACCACGATCTCATATTGCCGGGTATCTGTTTTGTTGCTGCCCATGAATTTGCGGGAACTGTATTCTTTCAGTAAAGTTCTTTTTACAACCACGCCTTTGTCCCGACCGAGTGAGAGATTCAGGGTATCGCCCGCATTGGTTACATCCAGGGTGGATTTACCCAGAAAAGTGCCTTCAAAGAAGAGGTTGGCTTCGCCCGGCAGCAGGTTGAGCTCCTGCCAGTCGGCGATACGTGCGGTCAGGAATGCATCGGACTCGAATTTTGGGGCGGCATAGTATTCGAATTGCGCCTTCAGTTCATACCCATCTATATCCACGGTATAGGTCTTCCCATCATTCAATATGGTGTAAGGATCATCGATCTCGTAGATCGTGGTAGTGGGCTGGTAGCTGGTGGTGGTATTGATCGCTGTCAGTTCTTTTTTCTTCCGGTAATTCGGCGATGCCTCGGATTTGTATTCGTCATACCCGCTGCCACTACTATACCCCACAACCACTACTTCTGAAAGCTGGTTGCTGCTGGGTTGGAGGCTGATGTTCATAAAGCCTGAGCCCGCATAATATTCCGCCCGTTCCATACCTACCGCAGAGATCTCCAGTACCGGATTGCCGGTGCCGGTTTTGATGGAAAAAACGCCATTGGCATCCGCTGAAGTACCGGATTTTGTTCCCTTGATCACGATACTGGCCCCTGCTACCGGGATACCTTGCTGATCCGTGATCCGCCCGTAAACCATGCCAGGTGTATTTACATTCAATCCGGCCACCCGCCCCTGTAAAGCGTTGAGTGAAGCAGACGGATAATAATATTTCAGGAACCAGGGATTTACCACCGGCTTGCTCCCATTTTCATTGGGATTACCGGTGGAAAGAAACAGTTTAACATCTTTCCAGTCCTCACCACTCTGTTGCGATACATTGGCTTTAAACTGCAGACTGATGGGACTGCTGATATCTTTCACCCTGATATCATAGGTGGGGTACCAGCCGGATTTCCGGACCAGGTAGGTGAGGGTGAACTGGCTGTTGGTAGTTTCTTTTGCATTCACCGTAACATGGATCTCACTGGTGGAGACATCCGCCTTTTGATTCAGTTCTGCCAGTTGTTTATTCATTCTGGCCAGTTCGGACTCCTGTTTTTTGATCACCCGGTCTGTTTCCATTTGCTTCTGGTACACTTCGGTCAGCCGGTTTCGTTGAAAGTCGGCCGCTTCTTTCAGGTCCACGGCCTTTAATCCGGTATTGGCACCGCCAATCTGCTGGTTTTTCAGCAACATGGTTTCTTCCTGTCTGAATACATTGAGGATGTTCCGCTGCAACGCGATCTTTTCCAATAAAGATTCCTTTTGTGTTTCCAGATCCCTGATCTCTTCCTGCTTTTGCTGTTCCTTCAGATAATTCTGCTGGTGAATGACCGATAAAACGGTTATGGCCCCTTCTGCTTTTACCTGTATACTTTGTGCATCGATGGAAGGGGAGATGGAGGAGAAGACCAATTCATATTTACCGGGTGCCAGGCTCACTTTCGCACTACGCTGTGTCTGGGCCCCCTGAAGAAAGACGGTCACTTTATCAATTTTACTGTCGACTGTTTTTTTGGTCTGTGCATTAACCTGCAAAAAGAAGATGCAGGCCAGGGGCATGATCAGCTGTCTCATAATAGATGGTTTGGAGACAGGATGCCACCCCTGATCGGATTACATAAGAGCACCGCTAAAAGTTCCGCCCGGGCAATAAAAAAAGTCCCGGCTAAAACCGGGACTCCATATTCTTACTTCGTACTTCTTACTTCGTACTTACCTATGCTACTGCTTTCTTCACCAGTTCTGCTGCTTCACTCAGCAGGATCGCTGATTGTACCTCCAGGCCGCTTTCATCGATCAGTTTCTTGGCTTCCACGGCATTGGTACCTTGAAGGCGTACAATGATCGGGATGTGAATATTACCGAGATTTTTATAGGCATCGATAACCCCCTGGGCCACCCGGTCGCAACGAACGATACCACCGAAGATATTGATGAGGATTGCTTTTACAGCAGGATCTTTCAGAATGATCTTGAAACCGGCTTCCACGGTCTGTGCATTGGCAGTACCACCTACATCCAGGAAGTTAGCGGGTTCACCACCACTCAGTTTGATCATATCCATGGTGGCCATGGCCAGACCGGCGCCGTTCACCATACAGCCTACATTACCATCCAGTTTCACAAAATTCAGGTTGAACTGACCGGCTTCCACTTCTGTAGGATCTTCTTCTGTTACATCGCGCAGGGAAGAAAGATCAGCATGACGGACCAGGGCGTTATCGTCCAGGTTCATCTTACAGTCAACGGCTACGATCTTATTATCAGCTGCCTTGAAGAGGGGATTGATCTCCAGCATGGAGCAATCCAGTCCCACATAGGCATTGTACAGATTGGTTACAAATTTTACACAATTCTTGAAAGCATCTCCGCTCAGCCCCAGGTTGAACGCGATCTTGCGAGCCTGGAAGCCCTGCAGTCCGCCGGAAGGATGTACCCACTCCTTGAAGATCTTTTCCGGAGTATTGTGGGCCACTTCCTCAATGTTCATACCACCTTCAGTGCTATACATGATCACATTCTGTCCTTTGGTGCGGTCAAGAAGGATCGAGAGGTAGAATTCTTTGCGATCGCTTATTCCATCATAATACATATCCTGGGCCACCAGGATCTTGTTCACCACCTTACCGGCAGGTCCGGTCTGAAGGGTCACCAGCGTGCCCCCGAGTATTTTTTTTGCAAAATCAGCGATGTCCTCAATATTCTTTCCCACTTTCACGCCATTGATGCCATTTTCTTTGATGGCACCTTTACCACGGCCACCCGCATGGATCTGGGCTTTGACCACGGCGAAATTGCTGCCGAACTGATTTTTGATCTGGCGGTAGGCTTCTTCCGCTTCGTGTACAGTACTGCAGGCAAATCCTTCCTGCACCGGAACATTGTATTTTTTCAGCAGTTCCTTGGCCTGATATTCATGGAGATTCATAATGGAAAAATTTGCCCAAAGATAAAGGAAGAGCGACAGTGAATGGCGATTAGGGAATAGTTTTTTTACCTTGCATCCATGCGCCTGTTCCTGCTTTTAACCGTTTTTCTGCTGGCCGCCTGCGGGCATGGTATAAAAATGCACTGGCCAGAGAACAGGGGAGGGCTTACCGGCTCTTCGTTTTACGATTCAGCAGTGGCTATGAATTGGTCATCCCGTGATTCCCTGGCAGTCCGCGAGCTGCTCGCCGGCAATCTTCCTCCTTTTCTCCGTTCTTTTGTGCCCGTCAGGGTATCTGTTACTGACAGCCTGACCGGAAAAACGATCCGGGCCGTTTTTTATGTGGCACCGGATTACCTCAGTATCGGCAGCCGGAATGATTGGGCGCGGGTCTGTATCACCCCCTATGCGGCCCAACGGATCGCGGACAGTCTTGACTGTTTTCTTCCTACCCGCAAGATGGTGGATGATATATACCGGTCTGCAGTGATAAAGCCGGCACCGGTACCCATGTTCGCATACCGGGACAGTACCCCCACTATGTGGCAACACCACCTGATGATCGAGGGGCAACGGAAAGGCCGGAAAGGACTCATCGCCGGTATCAAGAAAGATGTGGTGATCAGCGGAAAGCTCAGCCGGGAAAAGAAAACAGACCGGGTGGCCATCTATGGATGGCATAAGCCCGGAGGACAACCGATACAACCCCTGTATACCGGACATATCTGGTGGTGGGTCGATTACAGCCAGGGTATCCGGCTTATTTACCGAAAAGTCAAAGTAGACGGGAAATGGATGGATTATAGGGACGTTCTAAACGATCTTCGTGTTCAACGTCTTTTATGTGATGAACCGTATTGCGACTATTTCCGATACCCCCTTCAGTAAAAGCAAAAAGAGTTGCGTATAACTCACTTATTATTTTAATTAACAGTATAATCACCGTTGTTTACCTTTGCAGCGCTATTTTGCAGCGTTTTTTCATCTTAATATAAAAATCAGCTTTACCCTGAGAAGTAACTGCACATATCTCTTACTTTTTCTTATACTGTTCATTGGCCAGTCCCTGGAAGCCCAGGAACCTGCCATGCAATTGAGGAACCGGCTGAGCAATATCGGCAACAGCTTTTCCGGTGGAAGTGGTGGAACAGATAGCCTCCGTCACCGTGATAATGCAGAAGATTCCATAACGATCAGTTTCAGGTACCTGGATTCTACCCGCAACTATAAACTGGATTCCACGGTGGGCGACTTTTCCCGCCGTTTTCCGTTGCCGGGCACCTGGATCAATCTGGGTAATACCGGTCTGGCGGCCAGGTCCCTCCTGTTCTCTCCGGAAATGCAGTCAGGGTTTGATCCGGGCTTTCATGCATTTGATGTGTACAAATGGAAGCTGAGTGAAGTTCGTTTTTTCAATACCACCCGTCCCTACTCCGAACTGAATTATATGCTGGGCAGCCGGGTGGAGCAGATGATCAGCCTGATCCATACACAGAATATCAAGTCCAACTGGAATATGCTATTCCAGTACCGGCTGATCAATTCGCCCGGTAGTTTTCAGAATCAGAACAGCAATCATAACAACTACCTGCTGAGTTCAAAATACCAATCAAAAAATCTCCGGTATAATAATTATTTTGTACTGCTTTCAAACAAACTGCAGGCCTATGAGAACGGAGGTATTGTGGATACTACCGATATCCTCAATGATCCGGATTTCAAAGAGCGGTACAATATCAATACAAGGATCGGAGGAAAGAAGGTGTTCTCCACCAATTTTTTTGGCAATAAGATCAATACAGGGAATAAGTACAGCGAGACCACATTGCTCTTCCGCCAGCAGTATGACCTGGGCCGGAAAGACTCTTTAGTGACGGATTCAACGATCATTCCCTTGTTTTTTCCGCGGCTGCGTTTTGAACATACCCTGCAGTTCGACCGGAACAGTTATATTTTCCAGGATAATGTAGGTGACTCCCTTTATTACCGGGCCTATTACGATACAGCACTCCGTACTGCCAATGATACCGCGTTGTTCACCGATAAATGGAAAATGCTGAGTAACGATTTTTCCATTTACCAGTTCCCGGATGCCAAAAACCTCCATCAGTTCATCAAGATGGGATTGCTGGTCCAGACGATCAGCGGGACCCTGTCTTCCGGTGCTGTTAATTTTTTTAATACGGCAGGTCATGCAGAATACCGGAATAAATCTAAGAATCAGCGCTGGGATATTCAGGCCAACGGAAGGCTGTTTTTCACCGGGTTCAACTCAGGGGATTATGATGCCCATATCAGCCTGCAAAGCCTGCTGAGTAAAAAAGCGGGATCTCTGGAACTGGGCTTTGAAAATGCCAGCCGCACCCCTTCCTTTCTCTTTGATCCGCGGAGCAGTTTTTACCTGATGAAGACGGCAGTAGATCTGAAAAAGGAAAACAATACCCACTTGTTTGCCTCTTATTTTCTTCCTTCATTTAAGTTGAAACTCACAGGCCATTATTACCTGGTCACTAATTATACCTACCTGGATAATTATTACGAAGTAAAACAAGAGAACAGTCTCTTCAACCTGTTACAGATTGCCGTGGAAAAAACGATCCGTTTTGGCCGGCACTGGAACTGGCACGCCGAAGTATACCTGCAACAAAGGGTAGGCGATGCACCGGTCAATGTACCCGCTCTGTATACCCGGAACCGGATCGGCTATGAGGGCAGTCTGGGCTTCAAGAATCTGGATATCGCCTTTGGCACCGAGATCCGTTACCGGGCCGCTTATAAAGCTGATCATTATTCTCCGGTCATGGGCCGCTTTTTCTACCAGGATACTACGGTCATCCGGAACCCATTGCCGGATATTGCCGCCTATCTGCATTTCCGGATCCGCCCATTTACCGCCTTTATCCGCATGGAAAATCTCAATACTGCCCGGAATTTCAATGGTTTCGGCTTTACCCGCAACAACCTGGTGGCCCCTTATTACCCGCTGCCCGGACTTCAGTTCCGCCTGGGTGTATTCTGGCGCTTTGTTAATTGATCCTCAAAACAATGAAACTGAGCAAACTCAGTTAGATATCTTCAATAATGCGAGTATCTTTGCAGGGACATGAAGAAACTGGTCCTGACCATATCCTTCCTTTGTTATCTCACTGTGACCTGCGGTGTGGTGGTCAATCTGCATTATTGTATGGACCGGCTGGCTTCTGTTCATTTCTTCGGTGAAGAATCAGACCAATGTGGTCAATGCGGGATGATGTTGCATGCGGCAAATCCCTGCTGCCATGATGAGGTGAAGGTCTTCAAACTGGAGCAGGACCAGAATAAAGTCGCTACCACCGATTATAAACTTCCGGCCATTACCGATGTGGTTGTAACACCTTCACAATTTCTTTATGCCCCGTTTGAATCCGCAATGGATTGTACGTTGGTGCCGGATCATTCCCCGCCTTTACGATCTGATCAGGATATCTACCTTCAGATCAATGTCTTCCGGATTTGATATTTCCCCAACTATAAGTGCTTGAGCTAAAGCAAAGGTCAACCTTTGTGCCAATTGGCACGATATTATTATTTATAATTACTATAAAACAGAAAGATCATGAAAACGATTCGCTTATTTTCATTGACTGCCCTGATGGCAGCTATTACTTCACTGGCAATTGCTCAGTCAACCACCGAATCCTTCCAGGTGTCCGGTAACTGCGGCATGTGCAAGACCCGTATTGAGAAAGCAGCAAAAGAAGCAGGTGCTTCCGATGCAAAATGGGATGCGGCCACCCAGCAACTGACCGTCACTTACACCAGTACCACCACTAATGCTGCAAAGATCCAGGAGAAGATCGCAGCTGTGGGACATGATAATGCCGGATTTAAAGCAACCATGGATGTATATAATAAACTCCCCGGATGCTGCAAATATGATAAAGCAACGGCTGCTGAAAAAATGGATTGCTGCAAGGATGGTAAATGCAGCAATGCCGGTCATTGCGATAAACCCTGCTGTAAGAAAGACGGGGAAATGAAAATGGATTGCTGCAAGGATGGTAAATGCAGTAATGCCGGTCATTGCGATAAACCCTGCTGTAAGAAAGACGGGGAAATGAAAATGGATTGCTGCAAAGATGGTAAATGTGTAAATGCCGGTCATTGTGACAAGCCTTGTTGTAAAAAAGAATCCGGAATGAAGATGGATTGTTGCAAGGATGGTAAATGCAGCAAGGAAGGGCATGCCGGTAAAGATTGTTGTAAAAAATCCTGATCAAACCGTTTGTATGAAACCAATGAGAAATTTTGTTCTTCTTATACTCCTTACAGCACAGGTTCAACTGGTACAGGCGCAGTTCAGTAAAGCCGAATTGCAGGCCACCGGGTTAACCTGTGCCATGTGCAGTAATGCAATTAATCAGGCACTGAAAGAACTGCCGTTTGTGGAAACGGTGAAAGCAGATATTAAGAATTCTTCTTTCAGTATTGTATTTCGACAGCAGGCAACCATAAACCTGGATGCGATCAAAGAGGCTGTCGAAGGTGCCGGTTTCTTTATCGGGGGATTACAGGTGACCGGTTCATTCAGTAACCTGAATACCGGACCTGATGGGGTCACCCGTATCGGCAACAGCTGGTTTTATTTTCTGAAGGAACCAAACCGGGTATTGAACGGCGAGGTCACGATCAGCCTGCAGGATAAATCATTCCTGACCGCGAAGTCCTTCAAAAAGATCAGCAGTACGGTCAGGATTCCGAGTCTGGCCACCGGTAAAGCAGAAACCGATCTGAGCAAAGCCGGTGTTAAAAAGGGAGAACGGATCTATCATGTGACGATTTGAGGATTGATATCTTTATTTCTCTCCCTGCCTGAACAGGGAGAGAAATATTTTAAAAGTAACTGTATATGCTTCACCGGAAAAGAACAATATTCATACTGCTCTTTTTATTTATGACCCATGGTATCATGGCACAGATCAAGCAGGGGTATAAAGCCCCGGAAGTAGCTTTGCCCACAGCGGCGGGCGACACCATCCGCTTATCTTCCCTGAAAGGGAAAGTGGTGTTGCTTGATTTCTGGGCTTCCTGGTGCGGACCCTGCCGTGTATCGAATAAGGGACTGGTGAAATTGTATCCGAAATTCAAGGATAAAGGGTTTGAAATACTCGGTGTTTCGCTTGATGAAGATCTTGCTGACTGGCATAAGGCTGTGAAAAAAGATAAGATCAGCTGGCTGCAGGTGATCGATAATGGGGGATGGGAATCCAAAACGGTGAATCAATGGCGGATATCCGCTATTCCGACCTCATATCTGATCAATAAAGATGGTACACTGATCGCTATGGACCTGGAAGGGAAGAATCTCGAAAATGCCTTGAGGGAATTATTGGGTGAATGATTAAAGGAACAACATGAAACATCTATTTATAGCCGGGTTGCTCTGTCTTTTCCTGGTAAAAGGCAATGCTCAGGAGTTATATGTCTTCAGTGAGCCCGCTTCCAATATTCCTGCCCATTCACTAAGCATTAAGATCAAGGATCATTTTGTGACACGCGATAATATCTATGGTCGTTTTTCCAACCGGCTGATGCCACAGCTTTATTTCGGTCTCCACAAGAACCTGATGTTCCGTGCAGGAATTTCCATGGCCAATATGCATACACCGGAAACCCGGTATGAATCCTTCAATATGTATGCTAAATACCGGTTTGTATCAACTGATGACCTCCACCGGCATTTCCGGATGGCGGCCTATACGGAGTTTTCAAAAACACGTATCCTTTTTCATTATGATGAGATCACATTAATGGGCGATAAAAGCGGGGTGGAAGCCGGGCTCGTGGCCACACAACTCTGGCACAAATTTGCCTTGTCCGGAATCGTTGGGCATACACAGGTATTGCACAAGTCGAGAAAAGACAATGTGATCTATGTTCCGGAACGGGGTTACCAGTCAGTTAACTATTCATTATCCGGTGGTTTATTATTATTGCCCCGCCAATACACCGGTTATAAACAGACCAATCTGAATCTCTACCTGGAGATCCTGGGTCAGCAGTTACTGGATAAAAAAGGGGGATTTACTGATCTGGCGCCGGCCCTTCAACTGATCTTTGGCAGCACTACGAAACTAAACATTGGCTACCGGTTTCAGCTGAATGGATCGATGCAGCGGATGGCTTCCAGCAGCTGGCAGATCAGTATCGAACGGACATTTTTAAATGCACTGAAGAAAAAAAGGAATAGCTGATCAAATGCGCAAAACAGGCCTGCTCATACTGACCTTTATTTATCTTGCTTTTACAGCGGGTGTCACCCTGCAGCGTCATTTCTGTATGAACCGGATGTCCGGCATCCGGTTTTCGGCACATACCGAAGACCGATGCGATACCTGCGGTATGGAAAAGTCCGAACGGGATGATTCCTGTTGCCACGATGAACAATCTGTATATAAGATCACGGATGATCAGCAACCTGCATATTCCTTACTGGTTATAGAAGTACCTGATAGCAGCTTACCTCCCGGGATTTGTCACTGCAGTTTTCCAAAACTGATAATGGGCTCTTTAAGCCCTGTACTATTTGAACATGGTCCGCCTGGGGGCCATGCAGTTCCCCTGTTTATACGTTACAATGTTTACCGGATTTAATGAACAGTTTTCCATTCAGGTACCCTGACCTGTTTGCACGAAAATATTTTTTGTTCATTAAAACAATCATCATGAAAAATATCAGTAAGCTGGTTTTGTTGCTTGCCCTTTCCTGCAGTATATACCCGGCTGCCGCACAAACCAATCCGGTGATCACCGTCTTGTTGAAAGTATCCGGAAATTGCGAAATGTGTAAGGAACGGATCGAAACCGCAGCCAATGGCAAAGGGGTTAAGCAGGTTAGCTGGGATCCGGTGACCAAGATCCTCACCCTGACCTATGATACCCTGCAGACCCGTGTGGAGAAAATTCATAGCCGGATTGCAGCGGCAGGACACGATACCGAGTTAAAGAAGGCGGCCAACGATACCTATAAGGCGTTACCGGAATGTTGTCT
>CALRQQ020000088.1:0-10296 GCA_943370345.1 Chitinophaga pinensis | reverse complement strand
CCAATAGACGCAGAAGGCAACAAACCGAGTGAGCCACTGATCACACTGGCTTCGTCGCTGAGGATATCGCCGAACATGTTTTCGGTGAGGATCACATCAAACTGTTTGGGGTTAACTATGATCTGCATGGACGCATTGTCGACAAACATGTAATCCACGGCCACTTCGGGATAGGTGGCGGCCAGTTCCTGTACCACTTTTCTCCAGAGACGGGAGGTTTCCAGTACATTGGCTTTATCCACCAGGGTCAGTTTCTTCTTGCGGGTCATCGCATGCTGAAAGGCGAGGTGTGCTATCCGTTCAATTTCTTCGCGGGTATAGCTGCACTCATCAAAAGCGGATGTACCATCTGCCGCGGTTTCTTTCTTGCCAAAATAAATACCACCAGTCAGTTCACGGTAGATCACAAAATCCACGCCTTCGATCTGTTTGCTTTTCAGCGGCGACAGATGAAAAAGGGAGGAGTAGGTGCTGACCGGACGGATATTGGCATATAACTGCAATGACTTGCGCAGTTTCAATAAGCCCTGTTCGGGTCTTACTTTGGCGCCAGGATCATTGTCATATTTCGGATGGCCGATGGCGCCGAACAGGATCGCATCGCTGTTCAGACAGGTTTCGATGGTTTCATCCGGCAGGGGATTGCCGGTCTTATCGATGGCGTCGGCCCCCATCAGGTTATAACTGTATTCAAATTCATGATTGAATGAAGCGGCAATCGCATCCAGTACACGGATGGCCTGTTTGGTCACTTCAGGACCAATCCCATCCCCTTCAATTACGGCAATTTTCTTTTTCATAGTTGTTATCCTCTTTCGGTTTCAAATTTTTCAATCGCAGGTTTAATGCTCAGCAGATAATCGATATCATCGTATCCGTTGAGCAGGCAGGTTTTTTTATAACTGTTAATATCAAAAGATTCGCTGTCGCCGGTGGAAAGGATCGTGATCAATTGTTTTGCCAGGTCTACAAGTAATTCAGTCGCTGGTCCCTGGGCGAATATCTTTTCAAGAAAGGCATCGCTCACCTGCACAGGCAATACGCCATTATTCAGTGCATTGTTTTTGAAAATGTCGGCAAAGAAACTGGACACCACCACCCGGAATCCGTAGTCCAGGATGGACCAGGCCGCATGTTCGCGAGAGGATCCACAACCGAAATTCTTTCCGGCTACCAGGATCTCTCCGGTAAATTGTGATTGGTTCAGAGGGAAGTCGGCCCGGGGTGTTGATTCATTATCATTTTCATATCGCCAGTCACGGAACAAATTTTTTCCAAATCCATCTTTCGTAGTGGCTTTTAAGAAACGGGCGGGAATGATCTGGTCTGTATCGATGTTCTCGATATTGATCGGTACAAAACGGCTTTGTATAGTGGTCAGTGCTTTCATTACTTAGTTCATTAATTCACGTACATCTGATACCTCACCTGTAATGGCCGCTGCTGCAGCAGTCAGGGGACTGGCCAGTAAGGTCCTGGCACCTGCTCCCTGTCTTCCTTCAAAGTTACGGTTGGATGTACTGATACAATATTTACCAGCGGGAATTTTATCTTCATTCATACCCAGACAGGCCGAGCAGCCGGGTTGGCGGAGCATGAAGCCCGCTGCTTCGAATACTTTATCGATGCCTTCTTCGATGGCCATGGCTTCCACCTGCTTACTGCCGGGAACGATCCAGACCTCAACGCCATCGGCCTTCTTTTTACCTTTTACAAACGAGGCGACCATCCGCAGGTCTTCAATACGTGAGTTGGTACAGCTCCCGATAAATACATAATCGATCTTCTGTCCTTTGATCGGTGTTCCTTCTTTCAGTCCCATATACGCCAGCGACTTATTCAATCCTGAACGGTCACTTTCATGTACGGTTTCTGCAACGGGTATCGCATCAGTAACGCCGATCCCCATACCAGGGTTGGTCCCATAGGTGATCATGGGTTGTATATCGGCTGCATCAAAATGGTATTCTTTATCGAATATGGCATCCGCATCCGTGAAGAGCGTTTTCCATTCTTCCAGTTTTTTATCCCAGTCAGCCCCCTGCGGTGCAAATTTTCTTCCTTTTACATAGCTGAATGTGGTTTCATCCGGGGCGATCAGTCCGCAACGTCCTCCCATTTCAATACTCATATTGCAGATGGTCATACGGGCTTCCATGCTCAGGGAGCGGATGGCACTGCCGGCGAACTCCACTGCATAACCGGTGGCGCCGCTGGCGGAGATCTTTGACAGGATATAAAGCACAATATCTTTGGAGACCACGCCTTTGTTCAGGGTGCCGTCTACGGAGATGCGCATCAGTTTTGGACGGCTTTGCATCAGGCATTGGGTGGCCATCACCATTTCCACTTCACTGGTACCTATGCCAAAAGCGATAGAACCGAAGGCGCCGTGGGTAGAAGTATGGCTATCGCCGCATACAATGGTCATGCCCGGCTGGGTGAATCCGAGTTCGGGTCCTATAACATGTACAATGCCCTGGAACGGATGTCCAAGGCCATATAATTCGATGCCATGTTCGGCGCAATTCTTCACGAGTGCTTCTACTTGTTTGCGGCTCAGCTCTTCTTTGATCGGCAGGTGCTGGTTCAGGGTAGGCACATTATGATCGGCGGTGGCTACCACCTGTTCCGGACGGAATACTTTTATGCCGCGGTTATTGAGTCCGGTAAAAGCCTGCGGGCTGGTCACTTCATGGATCAGGTGTTTGTCGATATATAATACCGATGGCCCTCCGTCAATCGTTTTGACGATGTGCTTTTCCCAGATCTTTTCAAATAATGTTTTAGCCATTTAGAGATATTATGCGATGGTTGTTTTTTTCTGGTAATCAGTGGCCATATTATGGAGATCATTGTCTTCCACTTCTTTTTTGCTGTCGGCCACTTTCAGGAATTCACTATACAGGGTATCCACGTCGTTACGGTCGAACTGGAAGCCCAGTTTCTGAAAGCGGTAAGCGAGGGCACTACGTCCGCTGCGGGCTGTCAGTACGATCTTTGAACTGTCGGCACCTACTTCTTCCGGATTGATGATCTCATAGGTAGTGGCATCTTTTAAGAAGCCATCCTGGTGGATACCGGAAGAATGCGAGAAGGCATTGCTGCCCACGATCGCTTTATTCGGTTGTACCGGCATACGCATGGTGTCGGATACCAGGCGGGATACCGGGTTCAGCCGTTCGGCCCTGATGCGGGTATGCAGGTCGAGTTGTTTGTGTTGTTTCAGGATCATCACCACTTCTTCGAGTGAGGTATTGCCTGCTCTTTCACCGAGACCGTTGATGGTACACTCGATCTGACGGGCGCCATTGATCACACCTTCGATCGAATTGGCTGTGGCCAGTCCGAGGTCATTGTGACAATGACAGGAGAGAATGGCTTTGTCGATATTGGGAACGTTATTGATCAGGTAGGCCATTTTGGCTCCGTATTGCGAAGGCAGGCAATAGCCCGTGGTGTCCGGGATATTCACGGTAGTGGCACCGGCTTTGATGACCGCTTCTACCACACGTGCCAGGTATTCGTTATCGGTACGGCCGGCGTCTTCGGCATAGAACTCCACATCATCCGTGAAGTTACGCGCCCACTTCACGCATTGAATGGCCCTTTCCAGGATTTCTTCGCGGGTGGAGTTGAATTTTGATTTGATATGGAAATCAGACGTACCAATGCCGGTATGGATGCGGCGACGGGCGGCATGACGCAGGGCTTCCGCTGCCACTTCAATATCTTTTTGAACCGCGCGGCTTAATCCGCATACTGTTGCATTTTTGATGGTCCGGGCGATCTGGTTCACCGATTCAAAATCCCCGGGGGAGGAGATCGGGAAACCAGCTTCTATAATATCCACGCCAAGGTCTTCGAGTTCGAGGGCGAGCTCGAGTTTCTCCTTGGTATTCAGCTTGCAGCCCGGCACCTGTTCTCCGTCGCGGAGGGTGGTATCAAAGATGAAAACTTTTCCTTCAGCCATAAATAATTGATAAATTGAGGGATATAAAAAAAGCAGGCGGCTTATTTTTGTAGTGTGAACCTGGAAGAAGGGCTTTTTTTGCCACTTCGGCCAGGCGGACCGTTCTGATTTACGCGATAAACAACCTGCGGCGTTAAAAGTACCTTTACCCGGCAGGCTGGTAAAAACAAAATGGGGGGTGAATTACACCTCTTAAACAGGGTGGGATCCGCTGAAACCCTTGCCTGTACTGGATTTGGTAAAAAATAATTACGATGCCCAACCGCTCCACGGATAGCCTTTTTCAACTGGTCAAGTCGCTCGAAAAGAGCGAAAAGCGGAATTTTAAGCTTTATGTCAAGCGGAATACGGATACTGAGGACCTAAAGATCATCCAACTATTTGATGCACTGGACAAAATGAATGATTATGATGAGGTTCAGATATTGAAGAGGGCCAGGAGCATTAAGAAGCAACAGTTGTCCAACATAAAGGCCCATTTGTACCGGCAGATCCTGTCCAGTCTCCGCCTCATCAAAGAGGAAGACAATATTGATATCCGGTTGCATGAACAGATGGACCATGCCCGGATATTATTTAATAAGGGATTGTATCTGCAGAGCCTGAAATTGCTGGAAAAACTCAAAGAAACGGCCCGTTCCTATCAGCAACTTACCTTTTTACAGCAGGCCCTTTTTTTTGAGAAAAAGATCGAGACCTTATATATAACACGGAGTATGCAGGACCGGGCGGACCGGCTGACCGAGGAATCGGCAATGGTGGATGCACAGCTGACAATGGTCAATGACCTGTCCAATCTGGCGTTGCAGTTATATAGCTGGTATATCAAGCATGGCCATGCCCGCAATGAGAAAGATATCAAAAGTGTGGAATCCTTTTTTGATAAGCATCTGCCTTCCGGGGCCGGAGCTGCCAAGGGATTTTATGAGCAATTGTATTTGTATCAGGCCTATGTCTGGTATGCATTCATCCGGCAGGATTTTGAACAGTATTATCTCTTTTCCCAGCGTTGGGTAAACCTGTTTGCAGATTTCCCGGGACTCCTGAAAGTGGAGACAGCCAATTATATAAAGGGCATGCATAACCTGATGAGTGCGGAGTTCACCCTGCTCGATCATGACCGGCTGGCTGAAAGTATCAAACAGTTTGAGCTTTTTGTAAAGCAGAAGCACTTAGAAGAAAATGAGAATAACCGGATACTGGCTTACCAGTATTTATATACCGCCCGGATCAATCTGTATTTTCTCCGGGGTACGTTCACTAAGGGATTGCGGTTGGTGCCTTTCCTGGAAGAAATGCTGAAGGAATATGGCCTTTACCTGGATTCTCACCGGGTGTTGGTATTTTATTACAAGATTGCGTCACTCTATTTTGGCAGTGGCAATAATGAAAAGGCCATTGATTACCTTAACCGGATCATCAATCAGAAAGGTGATCTGCGGACAGACCTGCAATGTTATGCCCGGCTATTGCACCTGATCGCCCATTATGAGCTGGGTAATTTTGAATTGCTGGAATACCTCATCAAATCAGTCTATCGCTATATGGCCAAGATGGGGAACCTGAGTAAGGTAGAAGAGGAGATGTTCGCTTTCCTGCGTCGTTCCTTCAGTGTGGGAGCGCATGCGTTGAAACCCGAATTTGAAAAACTGCTGAATAAACTGAAGAAATATGAGGGCAATCCGCTGGAAGCACGCGCCTTTGCCTATCTCGATGTGATCTCCTGGCTGGAGAGTAAGATCAGTGGCGTGCATGTGCAGGATGTGATAAGGGAAAAATTTTTGTTGGGGAAGCGGAAGTAAATGTAGCCGGTAGTCAGCATCAGGTCGTACTTCGTACCTGTTCTGTATTTTTTTCAGTACTTCATTTGAAGAGTATACTTTCTGTCTATGTAATTGTACGTAGACCGGTATCTTTTTTTATTCCAGACAACTGCATAAGGACAATTCCCTTTAACTTTACTATGGTCCTGTATAGGACCGCACCATAACTAACAGCGAGAAAACCGAATCCATCATCCATTCAAAGACCGGTTGTTAAGGTTCATTATCAAAACCATTCAGCGGCATCCCTCGGGATGCCGTTTTTTCATGTTGTTGATGGCCCGGTATGAAAATCAGCATCTGTTCAAGGTGGGGGATGACCGAAGATCGTATATGTTGTGTTTTAGTCAGAGCTCACCCTGCCTGCATATATGCGAAACAGGTCCTTTTAAAAAGCAATCTGCGGCGACAAAACAGGTGTTGATTCCCGGGAGAATAAAGTCGTTGAAAGATCGAAAAGAAAAAATGGAAATGTAAAAGGTGAATGGTGTTCAGAATATCCGTAGATTTACAAATCATCCTGCCATAATAATTGTGGCTGATAAAACTTGTTGATCTGATATCCATCCAAAGACTGCGTTAAGGTTCAAATGCGAACTTTTTCAAAAACGGCATCTGAAAAGATGCCGTTTTGTTTGTGAATAACTCCTTTACAATTTACTCCTTTCAATTCCTCTGTTTTATCCTACATTTGCGCAATTTGTTTTTAAACAAGCAAAGCCCTGAAAAATGCCTAATTCCTCTATTCCTGCTGTTTTATTGTTGGCCGACGGAACCGTGCACCATGGCCTGGCTTTTGGCGCCATTGGGACCACCACCGGCGAGATCTGTTTCAATACCGGGATGACCGGTTATCAGGAAGTGTTTACCGATCCCAGTTATTTTGGCCAGATCCTGATCATGAACAGTGCCCATATCGGGAACTACGGAGTAAAAGATGGCGATGTGGAGTCCGACAGTGTAAAGATCAATGGACTGATCGGACGGAATCTGGAGGACCAGTATTCCCGTAAAATGGCCAATGGCTCGCTGAATGAATACCTGAAAACCAATAAGGTAGTGTCCATCGAAGGGGTGGATACCCGGGCCCTGGTGGCTCAGATAAGGACCAAGGGCGCGATGAACTGTATCATTTCGTCTGAGACCACCGATATTGATGTGCTGAAGAAAAAACTGGCCGAAACGCCCAATATGGACGGACTGGAACTGGCTTCTAAAGTAAGTACCACCGCCAGTTATGAACTGGGGGATGCCGCTTCCGGTATCCGGATCGCGGTGATGGATTACGGGGTGAAAAAAAATATCCTTCAATGTATGGTGGACCGTGGTGCCCATGTAAAAGTATTTCCGGCCAAGACCCCGCTCGAAGAGGTTAAACAATTCCAGCCGGATGGCTATTTTATCTCCAATGGTCCCGGCGACCCGGCCCCTATGGATTATGCTGTAGCTACGGTCAAACAAATCCTGAAAGAAGAAAAGCCTTTATTTGGTATCTGCCTGGGCCACCAGCTCCTGGCCCTGGCCAACGATATTCCCACGTTCAAAATGCATCATGGTCATCGCGGACTCAACCATCCGGTAAAGAACCTGATCAGCGGCCGTTCAGAGATCACCACGCAGAACCATGGATTTGGCGTGGATCCGGAAGCCGTAAAAAAAGCCGATCATATTGAGATCACGCACCTCAACCTGAATGACCAGAGTATCGAGGGTATCCGGGTCAAAGGCAAACCGGCTTTCTCTGTACAATACCATCCGGAAGCCACACCGGGACCACATGATTCCCGGTATCTGTTTGATGAGTTTCTGGAGTTGGTGAAGACGCATAAGAACTAGTCAGAAGTTCGAAGTCCGGGGGTTCCTGCAACGTGAAATTTTTTATGCAGCGGGACATACAAGGGAGAAGAGACCAGCCTGATATGAGATGTTAATTTCTGGCAGAAAAATAATAAACCGCTTTACAAAGAGCGGTTTTTTTTATTTTTAGGATACACTATGCACCACCTTCTTGTCCGGCTTCTTTTATGTTCCGCGCTCTTGATTAATCAGTGGCTTCCGGTGATTGCGCAAAGCCCGTCAAAATATAAAGAGATCGATGCATTCATAAAGGGAGGTCAGCTTAAAGTCACTGCACCAGGAGATATCCGGGTCTTTGGGCGTGAATTGAGTCGCCTGTTCACCGATGATGAAATAAAGGCCAGAGCGGCATTTTTCTGGCTGACCCAGCATATAAAATATGATTGTGAAGGATACCGGAATGGGAACAGCATACATGAACCTGCTGAAGTACTGGCTACAGGCAAATCCGTTTGTGCCGGCTATGCCCATCTTTTTAAATTATTCTGTGACGCATTGGGGTTGGAATCCGAGATCATTAATGGGTTTGCCTTTAACTATTCCGATCCGCCGGTACACGCCGACAGCCTTTCGTCCAATCACGCCTGGAATGCGGTAAAAGTAAAAGGGAAATGGAAGCTGGTTGACCCTACCTGGGGAAGTGGCAGCACCAATACCGCCTGTACGGAGTATCATCAACAGGTTGATGAAGCCTACTTTTTAGCGGATCCGCTGTTTATGATCAGTCGCCATTGGCCGGAGGATGAAAAATGGCAGTTGCTGGAGAAGCCTTTTACAGCGAGGCAGTTTGCAGATTCGGCAGCTGCTTTTAAGAAGTCAGTCATGGTGCAGCATAATGAGCGTGACAGAGATTCCATCATCAACAAAAAGGTCGGGCAACTGGTACAACTCCGGTTACCCAAAGAAGATCTGCGGAATTTCTTTTCTGTCATGCTGTATGATAAAACCGGTAAGTTGGTGGAAGACCTGAATATACCGGTACAGATAAGTGAAGATGGATTTTATTATTGTGATTATACAGTAAAACGCGCCGGTAGTTTTGAACTTGTTATTTCCCTATATTATTTTACAGGAAAAGAAACTGAGTTTACCGGTACAAGTCTTGTGACCTATCAACTGCATGCGGTTGCAGCTGCCCGGAAGGATCCCTGAATTGCTCAGGCCGGGCTGAAATGAATCATACCTGCAGGCAGCAGTGAAATAGGAGGGCGCACTTTTTGCCTTGCTTTCTGATCTGCTCCGGATAAGCCATATAAGGATTCCTGGAAGGTCATAAACAGATGTTGATTATTTGGATTATTTTCGGGAAATGAAGATTGCAATTATCAACGGTCCTAACCTGAACCTGCTGGGCACACGTGAGCCCGGAGTTTACGGTGCGGTGTCATTTGAGGAGTTTCTCCCCGCTCTTCGTCATAAATATGCCAGTCTGGAGATCAGTTATTACCAGAGTAATGTGGAAGGTGAGCTGATCAATGAGTTACAGCGCGTGGGTTTTGAGTATGACGGGATCGTGCTCAATCCCGGAGGCTACACCCATACTTCGGTAGCGATCGGGGATGCTATTGCTGCCATTAAGGTACCCGTGGTGGAAGTTCATATTTCCAATGTGCATGCCCGGGAGGATTTTCGTAAACTATCGCATGTTAGCGCCAAAGCAGCAGGCAGTATCATCGGTTTAGGCCTTTGTGGTTATGAACTGGCGATCGACTGGTTGATTACTCATTAATCCTACTGATGTATATCAAGGCGGCTAGTAAGCCAGATCAGTCTTAAATCTGTAAATAGCAATAGTTTTGCAACATGAGAACTCCATTTGAATTCAAAACCGCCGAAGCCGCTCTCTCCGTTGTAAAATCCGGGGATCGTGTATTTGTACAGGGCTCTGCCCAAACCCCGTTATACCTCCTGCGCGAACTGGGAAAACGCGCCCCCGAACTGCGTGATGTGGAACTTACGTTCATCACCGTACAGGGCGATATCGAATTGGACAAACCCCAGTATGCCGACTCTTTTCATATCAATTGTATGTTCGTGTCGGAGTCAGTCCGTAAAGCCGTAAATGATGGCCGTGCGGATTTTGTACCCGTCTTTCTGAGTGATATCCCGGATCTGTTCCGCAAACATTTATTGATCGATGTGGCCCTGGTACAGGTGTCCCCTCCCGATAAACATGGGTACTGCTCGCTGGGCGTATCCGTGGATGTGGCCCGGAGTGCTGTTAATACCGCTAAACATATCATTGCCCAGGTAAACCCGCGGGTACCCCGCACGCATGGCGACAGCCTGGTGCATACTAGTCGTTTTACAGCCATGGTCTACCACGAAGAAGAATTACCACAGGTGGATTATGGATCCAAAGTGAAAGAAGATGAACTGAAGATCGGGCAACTGATCGCAGGTATTATAGAAGATGGAAGTACCCTTCAAATGGGTATCGGTACCATTCCGGATGCAGTGCTGAAAGCCCTGCACAACCATAAAGATCTCGGTGTGCATACCGAAATGTGCAGTGATGGTATCATTGACCTGTTTGATAAAGACGTGATCAATAATACCAAGAAAAGAATCCACCCCAACAAGACCGTCACCGGTTTTGCCGTGGGAACCCGACGGCTTTATGATTATGTAGATGATAATCCG
>CALRQQ020000087.1:0-10344 GCA_943370345.1 Chitinophaga pinensis | reverse complement strand
TCCACCCCCCGTTCATAGGTCCGCACTTTGATCTTATTGGAGTTTTCCTGTTGTTCCACAAAATTCACATTGATCCCTTCCTCCGCAAAATCACGGCTGTACCGGATCTCATGCCCTTTCTTGTATACATCTAATTCCATTACTTCTTTTACCAGTCGGATATAATGGGGTGAACCGGTGTTCAGGATGAAGTCGCCATGGAATTTCCGGATATGATCCACATCCTTCATCTTCAGGGAGACGATCCCTTCAATATCGATCTCGGCTTCATGCGGACCGTCCGAAGCAAGGAAATGATACGTTTCGCGGTGAATGCCTAGATGGTAAGCGAACTTGGTGATACAGCGGCCTCCATTCCCACACATACTTCCTTCTTTGCCATCTGCATTGAAGTACTTCATTTCAAAATCAAAGCCATCCAGCGTATTCAGCAGCATGAGCCCGTCGGCACCGATGCCGAAGCGGCGGTTGCATAGGTGATTGATCTGGGAAGTGGTCAGGCCGGAATAAGCCTGTCCCCGGTTATCGGCCAGGATAAAATCATTCCCGGTGCCCTGGTATTTATAGAAATGAAAAATCATCAGATATGATCGGCAAATTGATGAATAAATTTTTTGATCAGGTTCTCGACCGCTGCTTTCCCGTCTTTGGAAAATTCCTGCTTTACCCGGTTGGCCACAATGGCGTTCAGGGCAAGACAATTATGTCCCAGCAATTTTCCCAATCCGTAAATAGCCGAGGTTTCCATTTCAAAATTACTGATCCTGTGCTGACCAAATCGAAAATCGGTGAGCCGGTTGATCAGGTTGGGGTTCCGGATACCCAGGCGGAGTACCCGGCCTTGCGGACCATAGAATCCGGGACAGGTAACGGTGATCCCCTGGTGAAAGTCGTTTACAAAATGTTTGATCAGGGAAGCGGCACAACTGCTGATATAGGGGTGGCCGGTCTGACTATGGATCTGTGTATGCGTAATAAAAGATTGCAGGAGTTGTTGTTCCTCGTCATTCTGGTCCAGCCGGTAAAAATTCAGCAGGTTATCTACCCCCAGTCCATGAGTGGAAGCTACAAAACTGTCTACCGGAATATCGGCCTGCAGGGAGCCGGAGGTCCCTAGCCGTACTATATTCAGTGATTTCAGTTCCTTCCTGATCTCCCGACTGCTGAAATCTATATTGACCAGGGCATCCAGCTCATTCAGTACAATATCAATATTGTCCGGGCCAATACCGGAAGAAAGTACGGTGATCCGTTTTTTGCCTATCAGGCCTGTATGACTGATAAACTCCCGGTGCTGGCGTTTTACGTCCACGCGGTCAAAATACTTACTTACTTCGGCAACCCGGTCGGGATCGCCCACGGTCACCACCGTATCGCCCAGTTCTTCGGGCCGGAGATCCAGGTGGTAAACAGCTCCGCGATCGTTGATGATCAGCTCAGATTCAGCAATTCTGCTCATATAACTGGTTTAATATGACGGAAATAAATCTATTTCAAAAATATGCTTTATTTTCGCACCGGTTTTAAAAAAGGGACCTGCGGCCGCCCCGGCGGACAGGCATGAATCCCGGAAAGAGAGGGTCCTGTGGCCGAGTGGCTAGGCAGAGCTCTGCAAAAGCTCCTACAGCGGTTCGAATCCGCTCGGGACCTCGAAAAAGGGAGTAATCGTAAAGATTATTCCCTTTTTTCATACGCATGACTGATCAAAAAGTGCCCTTCTTCATTTGCCAATTTCCCGGTTTCTTCACTAAAGGGTTTTTAAACATAAACGATCAGTATTCACAAAGGTGAATACTGATCGTTTCATTAAAAGCCATTCCATTTTTTTTTACCCAGGTAAAACGATAGGGGCGCGGGCTTTCAGGTTGATTTCAAATGCGGCCAGTTGTGAAAGCCTGTCATCTATTTGTTTCTCATTTACTTCTGCTTTCCGGAATACCAGGGCGGTGGCCTCCATACCCAATGTATTGGCAAAAGCTGCAGCGGTACCGTATGCACTGATCTTATAATGATTGATTTCCTGAATGGAGGAAAGCAAACAGGCATCTTTTACTTCCGGGTCACTGCATAATCCTGTTTTTTCTTCTGTTTCATGGATAAATGCCTGCATTACCCGGTTGCAGAGCGGTAGCTGGTTGATATTCTCCTGTTCAATAAACTGGTCGAGTTCCTGTTTCTGCAGGATGACATAATCAAGGTATTTCTGAATGAATGCTTTTAATTTCAGGGACGAAGCCTGATTGGCCCACTCAGGTAATACCTTCTGTAACTGCACTTCAGCACTGGCCTGACGGCAGATGTCCAACTTCAGCAACTGATGAAGATTGGAGATGGATGGATCAGTAGTAGGCATGGTTATAAATTTTTCACGCTCAATCTACTTTTTATTCGCAGCTGTTTCCAATGATGATCATCACATCTGAAAATGACCGGCCTCATTTTAAAAGGGGGGTAAATAGAACTTGCTTTGGGTAGTATTCTGCCTGTTAACGAACAACAGGAGTAGAAGATGCTAAAAGACGCTAATGCCGGAAAATTTCCTTTTGGTGTCCGACAAAAAAATTAAAATAAACAGGATGGCAAAGTCAATTAAACCAAGGGTAAGTCCGGAAGTGCCATACCCCGGTAAGCGGCCTGAAACGATTCCTGATGCTGATGCGGAGGAGTTGCAGGTGCCGGAAGAAGATCCTGACCTCATTAATGATCCCGAAACGGGGGACAGCCCCCCTGAAGAGCCGCCCATTCCGGGGGAAGGCCCTTGAGCAGGTATTAATTTTGACCGGTACGATGAATAAAACTTCCGGATGCCGGAACTACTGAAATGGCAAGAACGCAAAACCTGAAGAGTTGGCTTAATGAAGCTGGCGATATGTCCCGTTTCACCGGCCACTTTTTCAACCAATGCTTCAGGCCCCGGTATGAAGTGGCCGAATTTTTCAGGCAATGCTTTGTAGTGGGCTATAAGTCACTTCCCCTGGTTGGGCTTACCGGCTTTATCATGGGGTTGGTACTCACCATGCAATTGAGACCATCACTGGTCGATTATGGGGTGGAGTCACAGTTGCCTGCAATGGTAGGAATTGCCATTATTCGGGAAATCGGACCTGTTCTTACCGCCCTGATATTTGCCGGAAAAATCGGGAGCAGTATAGGAGCCGAATTGGGATCGATGAGCGTAACAGAACAAATTGATGCGATGGAAGTGTCCGGCACCAACCCGTTTAAGTACCTGGTAGTGACCCGGGTCCTGGCAACTACACTGATGCTGCCTGTGCTGGTGATGTTGGGTGATGCGATCTCTCTCTATGGCTCTTATCTCGGGGTGAATATCAGGGGGGTGACCAGTTTTCAACTATTCTGGACACAGGTCTTTGAAAATTTATCATTCAGTGATGTGCTGCCTGCATTTATCAAGTCTTATTTCTTTGGGTTTGCTGTCGGGATGGTGGGTTGTTATAAAGGGTATTACTCAAAGAAAGGAACAGAAGGGGTGGGGCGCTCAGCCAATTCTGCAGTGGTACTTTCATCGATTCTGATCTTCATTATCGATCTCATCGCTGTACAGCTTACAGACATTTTTGAATTGAACTGATACATGAAAACGGATACTGACCTTTTGACAAGACCCGTGCAACCGGATAACTTTCGGCAGGAAGTGATCCGGATTGAAGGATTGTACAAATCATTTGGCACCCACCAGGTGCTGGTCGATTTTAATCTTCAGCTAAATACGGCGGAGAATGTAGTGGTGCTGGGGAAGTCCGGGTCGGGTAAATCAGTATTGATCAAATGTATTATCGGGCTCCTGCGGCCGGATAAAGGACGTATTGAAGTGTTTGGAAAGAATATCCCGGAACTGGAGAATGCCGAACTGGATGAGATCAGGATGAAAGTAGGATTTCTTTTTCAGAGTAACGCACTGTACGATTCTATGACGGTAAAGGAAAATCTTGAATTCCCGTTACGCCGGCATTCGATCCGGATGGAACAAAGAGAGGTGGATGACCTGGTAAAACAGGCATTGACTGATGTAGGACTGGAACATACCATTGATCTGATGCCCTCGGAATTGTCGGGGGGAATGCGGAAACGGATAGCCCTGGCCCGTACCCTGATCCTGAAACCGGCCATAATACTGTATGATGAACCGACGACCGGACTGGATCCGATCACCGGAAAGGAAATAATTGAATTGATGATTGACATTCAGCATAAGTATAACTCGTCTTCATTGGTCATATCTCATGATATGAATTGTGTACGGATGGTCGCAGACCGTGTACTGATGTTGATAGATGGGAGGTGTTATGCACAGGGTAGTTTTGAAGAGCTCAAACAGATCGCTGATCCGAAAGTGAAGGAATTCTTTGAATAGATCTTTATGGCAAAGCATGTGGTATCCAATATTAAGCTGGGATTTTTTGTTATTACCGGCCTCCTTTTCCTGATCCTGTTATTATACATGATCGGGAAGAATGATAACCTGTTTGGCTCCACATTCCCTTTAAGGGCACAGTTTGGGAATGTGCAGGGGCTGACCTCGGGCAATAATGTACGGTATGCGGGTATCCAGGTGGGTACGGTGAAGAAAGTCAGGATACTGAACGACACCCTGATCGAGGTGGTGATGCATATTGAAACCCGCATGAAGGGCTTTATCCGTAAAAATGCCGAGGTATCAGTGGGCACAGACGGCCTGATGGGAAACCATGTCATAAATATAACTCCCGTTTCTGGTACGTCGCCACTCGTGGAAGAGAATGATGTCCTCCCTGTGAAGAGAGTGGAAAGTATGGATGATATGTTGCAGACACTTTCAAGAACCAACAATGATGTGGCTGTTATTGCTGCACAATTAAAGAACACAGTTATTCGTATCAATAAAAGTACGGCTGTCTGGGAGTTATTTGAGGATAAGTCAGTCCCCGTACAGATCAGGGCTTCACTGATCAATATCCGGTCAGCCACCGGCAAAGCCAACCGGTTGATGGAAGATCTCCAGCTGGTGCTGGCAGGTATAAAAGAAGGGAAAGGTTCATTGGGTGCACTACTCACAGATACAGCGTTTGCTATGAATCTGCAGGAAGCACTTCGCCGGATCAGCCAGGTCGGTACAGATGCCGATTCGCTGGCCCGTACAATCCATGTTTTGACCCGTCAGATTCAGTATGACCTTGATAATGGAGGAGGACCGGCCAATGCCTTGCTGAAAGATTCTCTTCTTACAAAGAATATCAGGGAAAGTCTGAGGAATATCCGGCAGGGTACAGATGGGTTTAATAAAATAATGGAAGCAATGAAACACAACATCCTGTTCCGGGGCTATTTCCGTAAACAGGAAAAATCAAGAAAGTCTCAATAACCCAAAAGGGGCCTGCTGCATGAAAATAATCCGGAGTAGCTGGTCAAGCGTCACCTGCCTATTTTTCAATAAACGCTTTACTCCACTTCGGCGTATAATAGGTTCTGAGTGAATCAAGCAGTTTTGCAGTATCTGCCGCACTGGCCGGCAGTAAAAAATAAAGTTTGTAACTAACAGAGTCGGCCGTTTCCAGTTTAACATCTGTAGGCAGTGCTTTCAATTTCTGGTAACGGGACAGGGCGCGTTGACGGCCGGCCGTTTCCACGACAAATTTGTACATGCCAGCGGGAGAAGCAGGGGAATTAACTGAAGCTACGGGGGGGGTAGTAGTAGTTCCGGTATCAGTAACGGCCGTGGTCAAGGTGTTACTATCAGTCTTAGGCCGGCTTACGGGGGAGGAGTTCTCTTTCACCAGTGCACTGGTACTGGCTTCGCTGTTTCTTTTATATATGGTGTAGCCACCCCATACGGCCACTACAAGGCCGGCAAGTATCATTATGATGGCGGCTGGTTTCTTCCATTGAAGCTGATCACGCCGGTTATTCAACAGATCTTTGTAATCATTCTCTCCGGCCTGGGAGCTATTGTCGGCCATGGGCTGCCAGTTTTCCTGGTCTTTCAGCACTTCGGGTTGTAAGGCACCGGCGGAAAATTCCAGTGCACCAGCCTGTGTTTTAATCAGCTGTCCGATCCCCTCCATTACAAAAGGTTTTCCGATATTCAGGAATTGCTGACCCAGCCAGAGGTGAGAATCGAGGTCGGCGGCTGCCAGGGCCTTGATTTTACCTGATTTGGCAGCGATATAATCGGTCAGTTCGGTATTTTCTTTAATGGAAGTGTTATAATCAAACCGGATCCCATTTACCGGTTCCATTTTATGGTTTTTGTCCATCTCGGGGTCTATGACCACGGAGGGGTCCAGATGAAAAGTGCCGATGCCGGGGAGATCCAGCTTTTTATTCGCATACAGATACTGGGCAATAAGCAGCGCTAGTTTCAATGTTTTGGATTTTTACAGCATACAATATATAGATTTTATGGGACTGTGACAAGAACTCTTCCCCGGGAAGCTTTAATTTTGTATGAATTATGCTAAGTGCAGAAGAAAAAGCCTTTGTGGACTACTGGGAAGTGAACCGGCTTTCCAAAAAACGGGTGCTGAAACAGCTTTATGCCGGACTCCCGCTGGCCATGGTACTTGTAGTGGCCATATTTGCGAATCTTTTTTCGGGCTGGTATGGGAGGGCCCAGATGGTCCTTTCGCGCGAAGCCTCCTCCCTGGTGATCATTTTGCTGGTGGCGGCCCTTTCCATTGTGGTCTTTATTGTCATATTTTCAGCCCGTCACCGCTGGGAACAGAACGAGCTTCGCTACCGGGAGTTGCTCCACAAAGCAGAAAAAATCTGATTTTTTTTATTTATTTGCAGCGAATCGGCCTTTCGTGAGGTCTTAATCCGGATTTGCACCAATCGTTGAATATGAAGAAGTTTATTGTTAGTGTTTTTGTTTGTCTGATGATATTACCTGGCACAGGATGCCTGAAGGACAATAGTTGCAACCCTAAATCAGTCGAAAGTGAGCGGAGTACGATGGCTGCTTTTGCCAGTGCCAACGGGCTTACAGTGACCGAGCACAGCAGCGGGTTTCAATACCAGATCATTTCTGCCGGGGCCGGACAGACCGCTACGTTGAGTTCAACAGTATCGGTACGTTATACGGGTAAACTAATGAACGGAACCATTTTTGATTCCGCAACCGGAACACCCGTTACATTTCCCTTGAGTCAGGTAATTCCCGGCTGGCAACTGGCCGTTCCGCTGATCCAGGAAGGCGGGTTAATCCGGATCATTCTGCCCTCATCCCTGGCCTATGGTTGTACAGGTGCCGGAACGATACCGGGTGATGCGGTTTTATATTTTGAGATTCAACTTGTAGATGTTCAATAATTGCTGAGCCTTTACTGCTTATGCTCTGCTAACCCCGTCCTGCTTGCAGCGGCGGGGTTCTTTTTTGCTGTATTTTTGATTCAAATCTTACATTTTGCCATACGAAGCGATATCTGTTTTCGATATTTTCAAAATTGGAGTAGGTCCCTCCAGTTCCCATACCCTGGGTCCCTGGCAGGCTGCCCGACGGTTTGTTCATTCCCTGCAGGATAAAGGACAGATACAGCAAGTAACGCAGCTACGCGTCTTACTCTATGGTTCACTGGCCAAAACCGGCAAAGGTCATGGAACAGATGTGGCAGTACAACTTGGTCTTTGTGGAGAGGATCCCGTGAGTTTTGCGGTGGACCAGATCGATGCACGCATTAGAGATATAGCCAGCATGCGTAAACTGGTATTGAACGGACAGCATGAAGTGGAGTTCAATCCGTCAGATGACATTGAATTCCTCTATGCCGAGACCCTTCCTTTTCATCCAAATGCCATGACCATTTTAGTCCGGTTGAACGATGAAACCGCCTTTGCTGAAACATATTATTCAGTTGGTGGTGGATTTGTGATCAAGGAAGGTGAAGAACGGGTTGGTGGCACATCCGCACAGTTGCCATTTCCCATTAATACGGCGGATGACCTGCTTCACTGGTCCATGAAAACGGGGATGAGCATATCCGATATTGTACTTGAAAATGAAAACACCTGGAGAAAAGAGGAGGTTACCCGGCAGGCAGCCCTGAATATCTGGCGCGTGATGAAGGAGTGTATGTACCGGGGTTGTCATACAGCAGGAATTTTGCCCGGCGGATTGAATGTAAAAAGGCGGGGAGCGGCCCTGAACCAGCAGCTATTAGCTGGTAAAACATATACAGATTACGATAGCTGGTTGTCTGCAATACGGACAGGCGGGAATGATTTTAAATATACCCTCGATTGGGTCAGTTGTTTTGCACTGGCCGTGAATGAAGAGAACGCCTCTTTTGGTCGGGTAGTAACAGCCCCTACCAACGGAGCAGCAGGGGTAATACCTGCTGTATTGCAGTATTATATTGCTTTTTGTGATGGAAACCGGGAAGACAAAATTGTTCAATTCCTGCTGGCGGCAGGAGAAATCGGGAGCATTTTTAAAAAAGGAGCTACACTCTCTGCGGCCATGGGCGGCTGTCAGGCCGAGATCGGGGTGTCTTCTGCAATGGCTGCAGCCGGACTGACCGAATGTATGGGCGGATCCCAAAAACAAGTGATGATGGCTGCGGAAATTGCAATGGAACATCATCTCGGGCTGACCTGTGATCCGATCGGCGGACTGGTTCAGGTGCCCTGTATAGAACGAAATACCATGGGGGCCATAAAGGCGATCACAGCTTCTCAGTTGGCTTTACAAAGTACACCGGATTTTGCTAAAGTATCCCTCGATGCAGTAATAAAGACCATGTGGGAAACGGCTCAGGACATGAATCATAAATACAAGGAAACGGCTGATGGAGGACTCGCCGTGCATGTACCGCTCAGTTTACCGGAGTGCTAACCGGAAATTCGGGGCATTTACCGATTTCGAAATACTATCGATCACACTTTCCGAAAAAAGCCTCGCCCCTGTATCATTCAGATGACCCGGATCTGAAAAATACGCTGCAGTATTGCTGAATTGTTCGCTGTGCGAAAAATCAAGGAAATCCACTCCATATTTCCGGGCCAGTTCTTTGCCCAAACGGATCGAGTATTCTTCATTTTCAGCATCCTGATAATATGGGGAACAGATCACGAATAACTCGGTTCCTGATTTCTTACATGCGGTAATGAATGAAATATATGCCTGGAGTTTATTGCTGTCAATCGGATATTGCTCCGGGAAACGGATATGCTTTCGTTTTTCCTGTGTGGTACCGTATAAGGGGGAATACCCTTCTTTATTTTCATTTTTTGATTCCCGGTGGGCCAGTACATTCCGGGTGATCTGCACGATCTCTGAATTATAAGGATACAGCCGGGAGCAAAGTTTTAATTTTTCATACGGACTACGAAGCTCAATAATATCTCTGATTTCAGGATGGTTCGAGTAGTAGGGGAGCAGGTTGGAAATGCGGTCGTAACTGGCCCTGTCTTTTTTAAATTCCCCGGCGGTGAAATCCAGTATCACCACTTTAGGTGTAAAACGACTGAGTGTCCCCTTCAACAGGGCATACTGAAAAAAGATCTGTTCACCTTCCAGTCCGGTATTAAAAAAACTTAGCTGGAGTTTTTTCTTGAAAATTTCAGGGTGATAATGATGGTCGGCTCTTGAAGATCCATAAACGATCAGGTCCTCATTGGATTGCTCCATTGCATAAGTGATCCGGTACAATTCCCCCTTTTGCTGTTGAAAATACAGATACCGGAAGAGGCTTCCCAGTGAATAATCAAGCGAAAACAGGATCAGCAGCAGTAACAGCGATTTTCCGGCAAATAACCTTACCTGGTTTTTAACGAAAAACTGGATCACACGGGTCTTCATACAGGGTTAAAATTGAAAGTAGATAAATTGTCCGCCATCAAATACACCGGCCAGAATAATGAGAATTACCAATGAGGCCGCTGCCAGTGTCCTGACCTGCCAATTTTTATTATAAAGTAAGGTGAATGATTTGCTGAAGAACTCTTCTTTGATTTCTTTGATCAGCAGCAACAGGATTGCGGCGGCAGCATAGACCAACAGGACCGGATCATACAAAAACCCCGGGCTGTTCAGTGTTACGATCTTTTTTACGATGATAAAGGCATCTGAAACACTGGTCGCCCTGAAAAAGATACGGGCGAAACAGGTCAGGAGAAAAGTACTGGTGATCTGCAGCACAATTAATACAACAGGAAAATTATTTAGTCCGATCCAGGTATTGATCCTGTTCCGTACCGGTTTACTGATGATACCAAAGATCACATAGAAACCATTCAACGCACCCCAGATGATGAAGGTCCAGCTGGCACCATGCCAGAGTCCGCTTACCAGGAATACAATAAATAAATTCAGGTACCAGCGGGGAATTGTTACCCGGTTACCACCGA
>CALRQQ020000086.1:0-10458 GCA_943370345.1 Chitinophaga pinensis | reverse complement strand
TATGCAGATGCTGAATTTATCCTGGAAGATGGTAAATATATCTGTGGGGCGGAAGTAGAAAAAATGTCCAAATCAAAGTACAACACGGTTAATCCCGATGATCTGGTTTATAAGTACGGGGCTGATACCTTCCGTATGTACGAAATGTTCCTTGGTCCGGTAGAACTCAGCAAGCCCTGGGATACCAAGGGGATTGAAGGTGTACACCGGTTCCTCAAAAAGTTCTGGCGTTTATTTGCGGATGAGTTGAAAGGGCTGATCGTAACCGATGAAGCGCCTTCGGCTGAAGAATTAAAAGTCCTGCACCGGAACATTAAGAAAATTGAAGACGATACCGAGCGTTTCAGTTTCAATACCGCGGTAAGCGGATTCATGATCGCCACCAATGAGCTCACTGACCTGAAATGCCATAAGCGGTCCATCCTCGAACCCCTGTTGGTGTTGATTACTCCGTATGCCCCGCATATTGCGGCCGAGCTCTGGAGTTTACTGGGTCATTCCGACCAGGTGCTTGATGCGCCTTACCCTGTCTTCGATGCAAAGCATGTAGTGGAGAGCAGTAAGGAATACCCCATTTCCATCAACGGCAAACTCCGCACCACGCTCAATATCGCCCTCGATGCGGCGCAACCTGAAGTGGAAGCACTGGTACTGGCCAATGATATAGTGCAGAAGTGGCTCGAAGGAAAAACCCCCAAGAAGATCATTTTTGTTAAAGGGAAGATGGTAAACATAGTCATCTAAGTACGAAGAGGCAAGTACGAAGTTAGAAGTACGAAGTACGGACGTACCCCTCGTACTTCTGACTTCATACTTTTTGGTCTCTTACAGCTATTGATCAGGTTTTCAACTTTATGCCCGGCAATACCCATTCGTACTTCGTACTTCTAACTTCGTACTTCTAACTTCGTACTTTTAATTTCGTACTTTTTTTGTCAGATTTTTTCAACCATAATCCATTTTACCTGTTAATCATTACATGGCAAAAGCATCATCCGAACTGATCCAGGCTTTCCGGGAAACCGCCCGTCGTTTACGGAACGGGGCCGCCTATTCATGGGGCCATCACGGGGCTTGTAATTGTGGTAACCTGCTGCAGGTACTCACCCCGCTCACTGAAAAGGAGATCCTGACTTATGCGCATACGGGTACGGGAGAATGGACCGAACTGGCGCAGGAATTTTGTCCCACCAGCGGCGCCCCGGTGGATCTGCTGATCTCCAGACTCGAACAGGCCGGACTGACCCCAACCGACATTCATCACATTGAGTATTTATCGGACAAAGCCGTGCTTGAACAATTACCCGGTGGCTTCCGGTGGCTGAAACGAAATGTCAGGGAAGATGTGATCCTTTATTTCGAAGCGTATGCATCACTGCTGGAGCAGCAGTGGCAAACGGCTCATTATACCGAACAACTGATTCAAGATGCTCTGATCGGGGAAAAACAGGATAGGAAAGCGGAAACAGTGAGTTAGGCAGCGTGTACCAGACCTGTTTTTTCTGACAACCGGTGAAGAACTCACCGGTTTTTTGGTTTGCGCCTCTCTAACCAATAAGAACCGTTTTAAGGTTTTATACTTAAGAATTTACTACTAACTACGCAAATAAACGTTAGTATAGACTATTATTTTTCAAATTGATTCTATTAAGGATGCTCCCTTCTTGGTTATTCCTTCTACCTTTTACAAATTATTGATTAACAAGCTCTGCCGGTATAACAATACCGCAGGGCGTTTTTTGTATTACCAAACTCTGATTATGAGAAAGTTCCTACTTCTATTTCTGTCAGTACTTTGTTCTGTACTGCTTAATGCACAGCTTACAGGTGCAAAAGCAATTCCCGGTGATTATGCTTCAGTAGCTGCAGCGGTTACAGACCTTAATACGGTTGGTGTTGGTGCCGGCGGTGTAACATTCAATGTGGTAGCCGGTTATACTGAGAGTATAACAGCCCCTATTCTGCTTACTGCAACAGGTACGACGTCAAACCCCGTGATTTTTCAGAAAAGCGGAACAGGAGCGAATCCGTTGATAACACGTACCGATGCCGGTACCGTTACTACTACTGCGCTTGGTGCGCAGGGTGATGCGGTGATCATTCTCCAGGGATCCGACTATGTGAGTTTTGATGCGATTGATGTGACGGCAACGACAGCCACCATCGAGTACGGATACTACCTCCGGAAAGGAAGTGTGACGGATGGTTGCAAGAATGTGAACATAAAGAACTCGGTTATCACAATGACCAAAGGAACAAGTGCATATGTGGCCGGTATCTATTCCTCCAATAACGACGCGGCTTCGCTGGCCACTTCTGCAACCGGAATAACCGTAACATCAACCGGCGGCCGGAATGAGAACGTGACGATCACCGGCAATACGATCCAGAATGTGTTTGCAGCCATTGTACTCAGAGGGTTTAATCATACATCGGCACCTTATGACTTTTATGACCAGAATTTTGTCATCGGTGGAGCTTCCGGAGCCGGTAATACATTACAGAATTTTGCCGGAAATACCGCATCAACGAGCTATGGTGTTTACCTGATCTATCATAATAACCCGGTCATCAGCTATAATACGATCAATAACGCCGGAAGTGGCGGTTCCGCGTTTACCTCTACCGGCTATGGAGTTTTCCATTCCACCGCAACGAATTCAACGGGAACATACAGCAATAACACGATGACTTTGAGCTCCACCACCGGACAGCTTCGGGCGATTGCTGCCGGTACCAGCGGGGTCAGTACACTTACGGCCAATAATAATACGATATCGCTTTCGCAAGCCGGAACATCAGAAGCCAGTGGTATATACTTTCAGAATGTAAGTGCCGGCTCGTCTGTTACAATGAACAATAACAGCTTTGCGTACGGTTCATTCGGTTCGACCTCTACCTCTTACATGTTATATAGCAGCAATGCGGCCAGCAATATCACAGCAGATGGCAACCAGAACACGGGTACTATCACCAAGACGGGGGCGGGTACTTTTTACGGGTATTATAATTTCGGGTCACCTACCGCGGGTACAGTAACAATTTCGAACAACAACTTTTCAAATATCAGTCTTACCGGGGCCAGTACATTCTACGGGATCTACCAGGCCACCAGTACGTCACAGGTGGAAAAGATTCAGGCAAATACCATCAGTAATATAACCGGAGGTACAAATTCGGTATTTGGGATCCATCATAATTATGGTGCAACGGGCAGTGAAGTATCTGGAAATACTGTCAGCAATATCACCGGGGCAGGTTCTGTAACAGGTATCCAGCTCGGTAATTCCACCGCCAGCCTGGCACTCTCTGTGTTCAATAACAGGGTGAGCGGACTGAGCAGTACAGGTGCATCCACCGTTGCAGGTATACTGCACGTAACCGGCACTTCCAGCACGATCTACAAGAATAAAATATACGATATACAGTCGACCAATGCAGCCGGTTTTGCTTACGGACTTCAGGTGTCAGGCGGTACCCTGGTATCTGCCTACAATAACCTGATTGGCGATATCCGCACACCCGCTGCAAACGCGGCCATCCCCCTGGCTGGTATCAATGTGTCGGGCGGCACTACCGTCAACCTGTATTACAATACCGTATACCTTAATAGCAGCAGTTCGGGTGCTTTATTTGGCAGTGCAGCACTATATGTGTCTACTGCAACTACGGTTACTGCGCAGAACAATATATTTTATAATACTTCAACGGCCACTGGATCGGGCATCACGGCTGCATACCGCCGGACCACGACAACCCTGACCAGTTATGGAGCCACATCGAACAATAACTTATTTTATGCAGGCACACCCGGGGCAGCGAATGTGATCTTTCATGATGGCACGAACTCAGACCAGACCCTCGCTGCTTATAAAAGCAGGGTGGCTTCCAGGGACGGTTCGTCTGTATCTGAAAATGCCTCTTTCCTCAGCACAACAGGTTCCTCAGCGAATTTCCTTCATATCAACGGAGCTACTCCCACGCAGATTGAAAGCGGCGGAACAGCAGTTGCCGGTATAACAGATGATGTGGATGGTGATACCCGGAATGCCAGCACACCGGATATCGGTGCGGATGAGGGAATATTTACCCTGCTTGACCTGGTCGCACCTGCGATAACCTATACCCCGCTTACTTTTACCTGTGGCACTGATGCCCGCACATTAACCGCTACGATCACCGATCCGAGTGGTGTTCCTACCAGTGGCGCCGGCCTGCCCGTACTTTACTGGAAAGTAAACAGCGGAGCCTATACAGCTGCTACCGGAACCTGGGTTAGCGGTAATAATTATGAATTTACATTCGGAGCAGGTGTAGTGACCAATGATGTGGTTTCATATTATATAGTTGCACAGGATAATGCCTCCACCCCTAATGTCGGTGCTTATCCGTCCGCAGGTGCTGCCGGATTTACAGCTAATCCTCCGGCTGCAACAACGGCCCCCTCAACACCTTCCACTTACACGATCAGTATGGTGCTGAATGGTACTTATACAGTAGGTGCCGGACAAACCTATACTACGCTGACAGCGGCGATCAATGCATATAATACATCCTGCATAGGAGGTCCGGTCGTGTTTTCACTCACGGATGCAACGTATAGTGCAGCTGAAACATTCCCGCTTGTAATCAATAACAACGCCTATGCCTCAGCAACTAATACACTGACTATTCGTCCGGCAGCCGGCGTAACAGCTGGTATATCCGGTGCTGTTGCCAGTGGACAAGTGTTGAAGATATTGGGTAAATATGTGATCATTGACGGTTCCAATAACGGAACGGCATCACGTGATCTGACCATCACTAATACAAGTGCAACCACTCCTCAGGTTGTTTTGATCGGATCAACAGGTACAACTGCCATTAGCCATGTAACGTTGAAGAATACGATCTGGATCAATGGAGTGAATACCTCCTCAGCCATAGTCGTAAGTGATGGCACCACAGCCGCAAATCCCGGATACTTCAACAATATCCTGCTGCAGAACAACAGCGTTCAAAAGGCCTACATCGGGATGTATCTGAACGCGGCAGTTGTTTCGGGTAACGGAAACAATGTGGTGGTGAATGAGAATGCACTTACTGCCACTGGAGCAAATGCCATTCGTTATGTGGGTATATATCTGCAGGGACTGGATGGTGCAACCGTGAGCAAAAACAACATTGCGGCTTTTGATCCTACTTCAGGAGAGGATGACAAAGGTATCTGGCTGGCTTCCGGAACCGTGAATTCAACCGTTTCCGGCAATAAGATTTCCGACCTCGGTTATACCGGTACCGGTGGATACGGTGCGTATGGGATCAATATCACCGCAAGTGTTTCAGCAGCTGGCATCAAAGTGTTCAATAACAGCATAGCTAATATGTATGGTGATGGATGGAATTATACAACAACGCCGGGTGATAACCCGATCGGTATTGCGTTGACCGGTACACAAACCGGAATTGAACTCTACCACAACTCCATACATTTATATGGTAACACGCTTAATCAGGCCAGCGCCATGTCCATGGGTATTTATCTGGGCAGCGGGTCGGTAGCGAATATCCGTAATAACAATATTGTTAATAATCTCGGACTGTCAGCTACAACCGGGTACGGTTCAAGCGCTATTTATGCGGTAACCGGCAATACTCAGTTTACCGCAATTGATAACAATAACTACTATGTCAATCCCACCGGAACAGGGGTGAAACAGATCGGCCAGCTCGGTGCGACCGGTTATACCACCCTTGCTGCATTTGCAGCCGCATCAGGCGGAGACACGAAATCAGTAAATGCTCAACCTGCATTTATTTCCAATACTGATCTTCACCTGGCTACTACTACCGGCTCAAACTGGTGTCTTGAAAGTGCCGGTGTGCCGGTGGCAGCCGTAACAACTGATATGGATGCGGAAGCCCGTAGCCTGACCAAACCGGATATCGGGGCGGACGAATTCACCGCCACTGGTTTCAGTGTAACCTCTCCGGCAGCCGTATGTGCACCCGCGACAGTTGATCTGACCGCAGCGGCGGTAACCGCCGGTTCCATGGGCGGACTTAGTTTTGGCTATTTCACAGATGAAGCCTGTACCAATGCAATAGCTGCACCCGGTGCAGTTACCGCTTCAGGTACTTATTATATAAAGGCAACCAATGGCAGTTGTTCAATTATATTGCCGGTAACCGTTTTAGTAAATCCTCAACCGGCTGTTTATACAGTAACGGGAGGAGGTACTGCCTGCGGCGGAGCGGCCATTGCCATCGGGCTTGATAATTCAGCTTCCGGTATCAACTATCAACTTGTAAAAGATGGTACAACGAATATCGGTACACCTGTATCTGGAACAGGTGCTGCCATCAGTTTTGGTACCTATAGTGTGTCTGGCTCATATACAGTGGTAGCTACAGCCAGTGGTACCGGCTGTACGTCCAACATGAATGGTGCTGCGGTTATTGTCGCAGCAAACAACCCGGCACAGTTCAACGTTACCGGTGGTGGTACTACTTGTGGCGCAACCGGTATTGCTGTTGGTCTCAGCGGATCTGAAACAGGGGTGAATTATCAATTAGTAAAAGATGGTAGTACTAATATTGGTGCACCGGTAGCCGGTACTGGAGCCGCCATCAGTTTTGGCAGCATTTCTACAGCCGGGGTGTATACCGTAGTGGCTGTTAACGGTACTTCCGGATGCAGCAACGATATGACAGGTTCTGCCACCATCACGACCGGCAGTACACCGTCAGTATCTATTGTTCTGACACAACCCAATAACTGTAACTCAAATAATGGAGGAGCTGCACTGACGATCACCGGTGCTGCCGGACCCTATACATTTGTATGGACAGGAGCCGGTATTATCCAGGGCGTACAGGATCAGTCAACTTTACGGGTAGGAGCTTACAGTGTGGTGATTACGGCCGCAAACGGCTGCCAGACCACTGAAAACTTTGTATTAACCGGCCCTGGTGGTTGTGATGTATGTCCTGGAATCGGATCATTCAATACAACTCCGGCGGATGCAGTATGTCTGCAGACGCCTGTTACTCTTACCGCTTCCGGATTATCATCAATGGGTAATTCATACGGTATTGCTTTCAGGTATTCCGCAACCCCGCTGGCTAACCCGTATACCGGCGGTACATTACTTGCTTCTGTTGATAATTCAGCGTTGACGAGCGGTGGCACAGTGGCCACCACAAATGGTACGTTCACGAGTGCCGGTTCCGTATATGTATACGCCGTTCTTTCTCCGACACCATTTGATCCGGCATGCCGTCCATATAAATCAGTTTTCCTGAACGTGAATCAATTGCCGTCAGTTGACCCGGTTGATAACGTGGTTATATGTAATAACGGTACAACACCCTTGATACAGTTTAGTGGTTCTGCGGGGGCAACTTTTAACTGGATCAACAGTAATACTGCTGTAGGTCTCACTGCCAGCGGAACAGGGAATATCCCTTCATTTACGGCGGTTAACACAACCAACGCCCCCGTTACAACAACGGTCACGGTAACGCCTGTTGCAGCTGCTGCCGGCGGAATGATTACTCAGAACTTTGCCTTTACCGGTACACAGCAGACATGGACCGTTCCTGCCGGTGTGACCTCCATTAATGTGGTGGCCAATGGTGCACAGGGTGGCGATGTATTGGTGGCTGAATGGACTCCGCAAGGTATGGCCGGCGCCCCTGGCGGAAGAGTTGCTTCCACAATGGCAGTGACCCCCGGACAGGTTTTATACATAAATGTAGGCGGCAAAGGAGCTGGTAGTTCAGCGGCTGGCGCTGCCGGTGGTTATAATGGCGGAGGAAATGCAGCTTCCCACTTTGGTCTTTACTCCGGTGCCGGAGGGGGTGGTGCGAGTGATATACGTGTGGGAGGAACTGTACTCAGCAATCGCGTACTGGTTGCAGGCGGAGGCGGTGGTGCCGGCGGAGACAGCGGACCAACTGCTGGTGGTGAAGGCGGAGGTTTAACAGGTGGTACTGCAGCTAATGGCAATAATCCGAATACCACTGAGCCAACTGGTGGTACACAGGTTGATGGTGGTATACCAGGATCGCTTCCCGGATACACAACAGCAATTAGTGGTAGTCTGGGTACCGGTGGTGATAATGCAACAGGTGGAGGTATTGGAGCCGGCGGTGGTGGCGGCTATTATGGCGGCGGCGGCGGTGTATGGGCCGGTGGCGGCGGTGGAAGCAGTTATACTGATCCGCTGATTTGCTCACAGACCACACATACGGCTGGTGCAAACCTGAACGATGGAAGCATATCCATCAGTTATACAACAGCGGCCGCAGGCAACTGCTCCGGTACACCGGTTACATTTACAATTACTGTAAACCCGACTCCGTCAGTGAATACTGTAGCTGATGTTAGTGTATGTAATGGCGCTTCCACAACTGCTATCAACTTCAGCGGAGCTGTAACAGGTACTGTGTATAACTGGACCAATAATAATACAGGTATCGGACTAGCTGCCAGCGGTACAGGAAATATAGGATCATTTATTGCGGTAAATACGACCAATGCACCGGTGACCGCTACTGTAACTGTTACGCCTTCCTATACAAACGGGGGAGTAACCTGTACCGGAACACCAGTCAGCTTTGTGATTACAGTTAATCCGACAGCTGCCGGAACGGCCACCCCTGCCAGTCAGACCATCTGCTCAGGAACAGCCATTACCAATATCACATTCAGCAGTACGGTTGCTGGTACCAGTTACACCTGGACCCGTGATAACACAACTGCTGTAACCGGAGTTGCCGCGAGTGGTTCCGGTACTATTTCAGGTTCGCTGATCAATACGACCAGTGCACCAGTGACGGTTACCTTTACCGTTATCCCTTCTGCAAACGGATGTGCCGGTACGGCATTCACTGCAACGGTTGTCGTTAACCCGACACCGAACGCTGTAGCCACACCGTCCACACAAACGATCTGTACCGGCACAGCCATGACACCGATCGTCTTTACAGGTGCCGTCAGTGGCACTACCTATAACTGGGTACGGACGAATACAACCAATGTTACGGGTATCCCGGTTGCAGGTACAGGAACGATCAGTGGTACTGTTATCAATGCCACTACCAGTCAACAGACGGTGACCTTTACGATCACACCTGTGGCAAATGGTTGTAATGGAACACCCATTACCGCTACCCTGATTGTGAATGCACCGCCGCTGATCACTTGTCCGTCAAATATTACAGTGAACAATGGAACAGGTATTTGCGGAGCTGTGGTGAATTATCCGGGCGCTGTTGCTACCGGTTCACCCACACCAACGGTTACGTATTCGATTCCGTCCGGCAGTACTTTCCCGGTAGGAACGACCACCGTAACAGCGACTGCTACAAATGCATGTGGTACTGCCACCTGTACATTTACGGTGACAGTTGTGGATGTGCAGGCACCAGTGATCACCTGTCCGGGCAATATTGCGGCCACCGCAATCGGAGCTTGTACTGCTGTGGTGAATTATACAGTAACCGCAACGGATAATTGTCCTGGTGTTACGGTAACCCGGATCGCAGGCCCGGCCAGTGGCTCCGCTTTCCCGATCGGTGTTACCACGGTTACTCATCGCGCTACTGATGCAGCGGGCAATACCAGCACCTGTTCATTTAATGTAACAGTTACTGATGGTCAGCTGCCCGTTATTACCGCACAGCCGGTCACAAGAACTGTTTGTAGCGGGACGAATGTTGTTTACAGTGTTACTGCAACAAATGCCCTCAGTTACCAATGGCAGGCATGGAATGGCAGCACCTGGAACAATATCACCGGGGCGACATCGTCCACCTATACGGTCAACAGTGTTAATTCCGGAATGAATACCAATACCTTCCGGGTGATCGTAAACGGACTTTGTAATACAGCAACATCCAATGCGGCCAGTCTGTATGTGAATGGGCTTCCGATCGTGACTCTTTCCGCTTCGGGTACGACCCAATTGTTACCAGGTCGTTCATTAACCCTGAATACACAGGTGAACCCGTCCGGAGGCAGTTATGTATGGTACCTGAACGGGTCTGTACTCAGCGGATCGAATGGTTCATCACTTACCGGTATTACGGTGGATCAGACCGGTACCTATAAAGTAGCCTATACAGACCAGAACGGATGTAGCACTACATCTGCGGACCTTACCATCAGTGGTATGCCATCGGTCAATATCTATGTGGCACCGAACCCGAGCAACGGACAGTTTACAGTCCGGGTGTATAACGGGGTGAACGAAGAACTGACCATGCGGATATATGATGCTAAAGGGGCATTGGTGTACAACCGTAAAGTTGCTACTTCAGTTCCGTATAGTTCCATCCAGGTGGACCTGCAGGCAATGGGAATACCGCCGTCTGGCATTTATCACCTTGTACTGTTCAATAAAGAAGGAAAACGGATCGGAACACAACAACTGGTGGTCTATCGTTAATCTGTAGTACATACTAAATAAAATA
>CALRQQ020000085.1:0-10529 GCA_943370345.1 Chitinophaga pinensis | reverse complement strand
AACGACAAACAACAAACCCCTTCCCCAATCTTTAAATCTCTTCAACCACAAACGACCTCCTAACAGCTAACAGCTAACAGCTAACAGCTAACACCTAACACCTAACAACTCCTCCTCATGGCAATCCACAACGGTCTCCTCCACTCCTTCTCCGGCAAAGTCGGTCCCATCGTCGGGACCACCTGGAACGGCATGCCTGTCATGCGTAGCAAACCCGTGATCAAAAGAAATGCCACCCTCAGCGAAGCGCAACTGGCCCAGAAGGCCCGCTTTGCGCTGGGCATGCGTTTTCTGCAGGCTATGGGCCCTCTGGTGAATATCAGTTACCAATCCGGCTACGGCAGGTCGGCCAAGAATGCGGCCCTCAGCCGTATCCTCTCCCAGGCGGTAGGCGGTGTGTATCCGGATCTTTATATCGATTATTCCGCCGTGGAGATCGCCCGGGGCGATTTAAAAAAAGCCGCCGGTGCAGCCGTAACGGTTACCGAAGACCAGCAGCTCCGTTTTACCTGGACGGACAATACCGGCATGGGCACAGCCGCTGCTACGGACCAGGCCATCCTCGTGGCGTATTGTCCGGAGACCCATGATCTGCTCTGGACAGCTGATGGCGGAAGGAGGGATGCGGGTGAGGGGATGTTGGATATCGGGTTGTTGGTGAAAGTGATGCAGGGGAGGGCGTTTACGGTGCATACGTGGATGTCGTTCAAGGGACAAGGAAGGGAAAAGGGTGGCGGATGGTTGCTATTTGGGTTTGCAGATATTATAATGAGTTCCTGCTTAAAAGGAGAGAAGTGAATTCAAAACTTTACATCTGCTCCATAAGATAAATTAAATCTTCTATATCCTTATTACAGGTTGGGAGGTCTTCAGTTAATTCTATTTCTTCAAATTCATGCCAATCCACATCAATAGTAGGATCATACTTATATTCTGAAAAGTGTAAGTCTGGTAGATCCCATTTGTTTGCATAGAACCAAGTCCCATCAATCAATTTCGAAGCAATTATCTCTCGAACCTCATCAATATCTCTACTCATTTTATTGGTAAAGACAACTTCATGGAAGTTCTTATAGTTACCCCCATCTCTATACAGGTATAAGAATTTAATATTCATCCTTCTTCTTTTCTCTGCAAGATACAAATATGACCCTTAAAGTCCGTTGACTTAAAAGCCACAAAGATGGACCTTCCTGGTATGGACTTAAAGCAAAAGGTCGGCCTACGTATTCGACAATTACGTAAAGAGTTAGAATTATCACAAGAAGCATTAGCATTAAAAGCTGAGGTGGATCGAACCTATGTGACAGATGTTGAAGCGGGTAGAAGGAATGTGTCTTTAGAGATATTAGAAAGGCTAATTAGGGCTCTTGAAGTATCAGTTGCTGATTTTTTTAATTGTAAAGAATTTAAAAAATGAGGCAGTCATATTATAAAGCATCACTAAGAGATTTTTTAAATGATGATCATGATAGAATTCTCGGAATTTTGAATTTACGTGGAACTGAATTTGTTTCACAATATCGTGATGTAGTATATTCTTGGAACGATTCATTGATAATTTTTCGAAATATAGTTCAAAGTATTGTTAGCTCTCTAAAAGAAGCGGAAAACTGGCATTTATTACTTGAGTATGAAATACCTAGACTTGGAGGTAGAATTGATGCAGTGTTATTGGCCTCAGATTTAATATATGTATTAGAATATAAAAACGATAGAACGCAATATAATTTAGCTGATATTAGGCAAGTTGAAGATTATGCACTTGATTTATTTGACTTTCATTTGGAAAGTTTTGGAAAACAAATAATTCCAATTTTAATAGCTACTAATGCGGAATCCTATCATCAAAACCAGTTTATTAGCTCTTCAAACCTAATAAAGCATTGCTTAAGAGCTAACAAGAATAATTTAGCTCAAATAATTATATCAGCGTATCAAATTTATCATAAAATAGATGGAGAAATTATTCAACCCGATAAATGGGAGGACAGTCTTTATCAACCAACCCCAACAATTATACAGGCAGCACAGAGTTTGTTTGCAGGTCAAAAGGTTGAAGCTATTACTAAAAGTGAAGCAGATTCTAGGAATTTAAAAATAGTTACTGATTATGTTATAAGTACTATACAAAAAGCTAGAATCAATAAGACTAAATGTGTGTGTTTTATAACTGGTGTACCGGGTGCAGGGAAGACACTAGTCGGCTTGAATATCGTTCATAAAAAAGAACTTTTTGGCGGCGCAGAAACAAATACTGCCTATTTTTCTGGGAATGGTCCGTTAATAAAAGTCCTAAAAGAGGCGTTAGCTAGGGATGATTATGAGAGAGAACAAAGAAAATATTTTCTCAAACTTTCTGAGGAGTATCCCAAGAAATCTGCATCAAAACAAAAGCTGGATTCAAAAGTTCAAGATCTTCACTTGTTTATTAAGTCTGGCTTACGCTCTATTCATAAAACAAATGAACAGATTGTTGTATTTGACGAGGCTCAAAGATGCTGGGATGCCAACCATTTTTACAATAAGTCTAAAAGAAACGAGAATAGGGAAAAGGCAAAATTTGAAATTGTCAGAAAATCAGAGGCCGAAATTCTGTTTGAGATCATGGATAGGCATGAATGGGCGGTTATTATCGCACTAGTAGGAGGAGGTCAAGAAATAAATACTGGGGAAGCAGGAATTGCTGAATGGGGTAGGGTGTTAGCATCCAAGTATAAAAAATGGGAAATACACGTTGCGCCACAACTTATAGAAGGCGATGAATCTACTGCTGGTTCAAAGTTATTCAAACAATATCCTAAAGACCAATTGGTTTTCACGAATGAAAAATTACATCTTTCTGTAAGTCAGCGTTCGTTTCGTGCAACTCATTTGAATTCTTGGGTTAATGCTGTTTTGGATAACCAAAATGATCTTGCAAATAAATTATTCAAAACAATTCAAGAGAATTATCCAATATATATTTCAAGAGATTTAGGAATAGCAAAAAATTGGTTGCGCAATAAAGTTATTGGTAATAAAAGGATTGGCTTATTAGCAAGTTCAGGTGCTCAAAGGCTACGTCCATATGGAATTAATGTAAAAGAGGATTTCGATGTTTCCTTATGGTTTTTGAACACGGAAGCTGATGTTAGATCATCTTATTATCTCGAGTTAGTTGCAACTGAATTTGCTGTGCAAGGATTAGAATTGGACTGGATAGGTGTTTGCTGGGATTGTGATTTAAGGAGACAAGAAGATGACTGGAGTTATAAGAATTTCTCAGGAACAAAGTGGGAAAATATCAATAAAGTTGAGGATAGGAATTATTTAATAAATAAATATAGAGTTTTATTAACCAGAGCTCGAGAAGGAATTATAATTTGGGTGCCTCAAGGAGACATAAATGACCCCACACGAATTCCAGATTTTTACGATCCTATATATAAATACCTAGTGAGTTGCGGAGCTCAAAACATATGATCTGCTGTAAGCAACTATTTATTTCAAAATATGTAATGTTTCAGACTAACAATTATGTGTGCAAATTTTCATGGCATGTTTTACAAACTGATACTAGCCAATGTATAGGCTCTTTCCCAATATTCCGTTTCGCATATCTTTTGTGATGTACTTGGGTAGCCTTCTCCCCACAATATACACAGCGCCAATTATCTCGTTTCATTACCACCCAACGTTTTCTTTTCCACGCATCAGATTTTAAATATACATTTCTATAATAGTCAATACGCTGTTGACGCCTTTTTTCAAATAATCTCCTTTCGATATAGAAAACTAAAAGGAATACTAATATGATTATTATTCCTGGATGGATCATTTATAAAGTCGTTTGGTTTATTCCCACAATTTACTAAAATATTCATCCTCCAACTCGAAACCAATAAAGTCACAATTGACGTTCAAACATTCTTGTATACTCGATTTTGATAGTGTATTATAGAAACTCGCAATTTCCTGACACCGAGCACCACATTGCGGGCAGATGAAGGGTTGATCGTTCATGAGGTATGTGTCGAGTGGGTATAAATGAGTTAGTGTTTTCTTTTTAGCCATACACAATCTTACGACGTAGGATTAATATGGAATTTGCTTTTGCGTCACCTATTATATTGAGGGTAATAATTGAACCCCTTCGGGGTTCAAAGCATCATTGGGGAATCCGAACCCCGGGTTGGCACCCGGGGCTATTATTCATTCAACCCCGTTGGGGTTGGGAGCTTTAAAAATGATATTGTTTCAAAATTTACACGAGCGGATAAGTAAAGGATATGTTTTTACCGGTATTATGTTATTCATATCCAACTACTCCGATTTCTCCAACTCAATCACCAACACATAACGATCTCCGGACAAACCAGTCAAGGCCTCTCTGGCTTCAGAGCTCTCACCCTTATTTGTAAGTGGGTGTCGTAATCGCAGAAAAAAACCCGCCCCTGTTTCACCAGCTGACGGGTTTTCCTCCTTCGCTAAAAGCTTCGGAGGAAAAGTTCCTTGTATTCCCTATTCTCTATTTACTATTTTCTATTCTCTCCTCCCCCTACTTCGGCAATATCGGCCGCTTATACTGACTATACCACACGATCTTTCCTTTCTTGAGCAGGTTGATATCATGCATATAGGAGGAATCGGCTTTGCCGGATTTGTAGGTGTCAATCTCCTTGTACCAGGTCACCACGATCTCGTCTTTTTTGTCGACGGAATACATTTTATGCCAGGCATCCATACTGATGGTCACGGAACTGAGACTGTCGCGGCTCTTGCCCCACATTCCCATCAGGCTATCGCGGGTGAGGTGCATGGATTTGCCATTGGACATGTCAAAATCCACCGTATCGGCCATGGCTTCACCAAGGCCTTTCATATTGCCATCGGCCCAGTCCTTGTAGGATTGCAATACGGTTTTGAGATCGGCATCGGATACATTGGTGCTCCAGTTACTGCTGTAGTTAGCAGTATAAGGTAATCCGGCAGGACTATCAGTGTTAACCGCCGCAGTGGCATCCGTGGCCGGGGCATCTTTCTTTTCGTTGTTACAGGATAAAACGGCAAGCAGGAAGAAAGAGATCATGATCTTTTTCATTATTGTTGGTTATTTGGTGACGTGGTAAGTAAGGACGGAATGAGGGGGGGAGGGGATTGTGGTTAAGTTAGTGCTTATTTGTGAAAGGAGGGGGATTTGTTTTTTTAGAGAATATGCGAGTCGGTAGTCGGGAGTCGGCAGTCGGGAGTCTGCAGTCGGGAGTCGGGAGTCGGTAGTCGGGAGTCGGTAGTCGGGAGTCAACAGCCCCTTCTGAGGAAATATTGCTAAAACAACGAACTGTATGTCTATTTCGGGCGATCAGGTTCGTCTCATAACGGTGTGCAGGCAGCGAGAAATCCCGCCCTATTGATACACAAACAGGCCCGTCATCCCGAAGCGAATAGCGAGGGACCTTGTATTTGTCAAGTACGAGGTACGAAGTACGAAGTACGAAAGCATCCCGTAAAACGAGTAGCTGTATGTTTATTTGTCACAACCTCCTGAATAACTGTATCTAAAACAACCAACCGTTCTTCGTTTTACGTAATCTACTCGCCACTCACAGCTCACCACTCACAACTTCCCCCATTCCTACTTATATTTACGTAAATCATCACACCGGCCCTGAACAGCCGGTTATACCTCAACGGTACTTGCTATCTTAGAATCGCCGGCCTTCTGCCGGAAAAACAAGTACTGCATGAACGAAGCACCTGAACAACAAACGGCAACACCCGCGCTGCGCAAAGTCTTAAAACCCCTGCACCTCTGGGCCTTAGGCGTGGGACTTGTGATCTCGGGCGAATACTTTGGCTGGAACTATGGCTGGGGCGTGGCAGGTACCGGTGGCTTCCTGATCGCTACGCTGATCGTGACCGTTCTCTATGTAACATTCATCTTCAGTTTTACCGAGCTGACCACAGAGATCCCAAATGCCGGCGGTCCCTTTGCCTTTGCCCAGGCGGCATTCGGAGGAATGGGCGCCGTGATCGCGGGCTATGCTACATTGGTGGAGTTTGTATTAGCCCCTCCGGCCATTGCTTTTGCCCTGGGGAGCTATGTGCATTTTCTCCATAGCGGGATTCCGGTGATGAGTGTGGCCGTGGGTTCCTATATCATCTTTACGATCATCAATCTCTTTGGCATTAAAGAATCGGCGGTCTTTAATCTGATCATCACCTTACTGGCCGTGGGCGAACTGCTGCTCTTTATGGGCATCCTGGCCCCGCATGTTGAGCTGCACCGTTTTTCAAAAGACGCTTTTTCCTTCGGCTTCACCGGCATCTTCGCCGCCCTGCCCTTTGCGATCTGGTTTTACTTAGGTATCGAAGGACTGGCCATGGTGGCGGAAGAAGTCAAAGAACCCCGCAAGAGTATCCCGAAAGGCTATATCCTGGCCATGGCCACTTTAGTGGTACTGGCCGTAGGCGTGATGCTCCTCGCCGGCAGCGTGGGTGACTGGCAATCGCTTACCCATATCGATTACCCCCTGCCCGAAGCGATCAGTATGGTAAAGGGAAAAGATAACCAATGGACCAAACTCTTTGCGGGGATCGGTCTATTTGGTTTAGTGGCTTCTTTTCATAGCCTGATCATCGGGTATTCAAGACAGATCTTTGCGTTATCCAGGGCCGGATTCCTGCCGCCTTCATTGGGGGTATTGAATAAAAAATTCCAGAGTCCGCACCGGGCCCTGCTGGCCGGTGGTGCCGTGGGACTGATCGCCCTCTATACCGGCACTACCGATAAAGTGATTATTGTCTCCGCCCTGGGCGCCGTACTGATGTACGGGATCAGTATGCTGAGTTTATTTAAACTGCGGCAGACCCATGCCTATAAGCCCGATTATCCCACACCGGCCTATCCCTGGTTTCCGGGTATCGCGTTGTTCTTATCCTTTGTCTGCTTAGTGGCCATCATTTATTATAATCCCCTGCTCTCGCTGATCTTCTTTGCCGGTTTATTAGTCGTTATGGCCGGGTACAAGTGGTTCGGTCATAAACTGCAGTCAAAATCCTAACTTTCACCTGTATTCATGACCGATGTACCGGCACACGATCCAGCAACATACCTATACCTTCCCTGACCTCAGGACCCTGATGGCCAAAGCGAGTCCCTTCCGCAGCGGCGATGCACTGGCCGGCTGCTGCAGTGACTCCTATATTGAACGCGTGGCCGCCCAGCAATGCCTCGCTGATACACCGCTGAAGAACTTTCTCAACGAAGCCATTATACCCTACGAATCGGATGAAGTGACCCGGCTGATCATGGATAGTCATGATGCAGAAGCATTCAGACCGATCGCTTCCTTTACGGTAGGTATGCTCCGTGACTGGCTGCTCTCCGGTGCGGCTGATGCGGAACAACTCTTTCACATGCGCTATGCATTTACGCCTGAGATGCTGGCGGCCGTGAGTAAGATCATGCGCAACCAGGACCTGGTGCTGGCAGCAGCGAATACAAGAGTGATCACCCGCTTCCGCAATACAATCGGCTTGAAAGGACGTTTCTCCTCACGGCTACAACCGAATCATCCGACTGACGATGCAAGAGGCATTGCCGCTTCGATACTCGACGGATTGCTCTATGGCTGCGGCGATGCGGTGATCGGTATCAATCCGGCTACGGATAATCCGGAAACCGTAAAGCGTTTATTGGTATTACTGGATGAGCTGATCCAGCGGTTTTCCATTCCCACCCAAAGCTGTGTACTTACCCATGTAACGAGTACGTTACAACTGATACATGAAGGGGCACCGGTGGACTTAGTCTTTCAATCCATTGGTGGTACGGAGAAAACCAATACTTCTTTTGGTGTGAGTTTATCGCTGTTGAAAGAAGCGCAGGAAGCAGCGGCTTCCCTGAAGCGCGGTACAAAAGGACAGCAGCTCATGTATTTTGAAACCGGTCAGGGTTCATCGCTTTCTGCCAATGCCCATCACGGCGTGGATCAGCAGACCTGTGAAGCCCGTGCCTATGCAGTGGCGCGTGCCTTTGATCCGCTGTTGGTGAATTCAGTCGTGGGCTTTATTGGTCCAGAATATTTATACGATGGCAAGCAGATCACCCGTGCCGCATTGGAAGATCATTTCTGTGCCAAACTGATGGGGCTGCCCATGGGCATGGATATCTGTTATACCAATCATGCCGAAGCCGATCAGGATGATATGGATAATCTGCTCGTGCTGATGGCAGCGGCCGGTTGCACCTATGTGATGGGCGTACCCGGTGCCGATGATATCATGCTGAATTATCAGTCCACTTCTTTTCATGATATACTGGTGACCCGTAAACTCATGCAGTTACGTCCGGCCCCTGAGTTTGAACAATGGCTGCAGGCACAGGGACTGATGGATGAAGCGGGACAGCTGGTAACCCCTGCTGCCAGTCATCCTTTATTACAGTATCCCCAATGAGTGAAGCGAACGATATGATCCCTTCGGGCAACTGGGTACAGTTGCGTCAGCTCACAGCTGCCCGAGTGGCATTGGGCCGGAGTGGTGTATCATTACCCACCAACGAATGGCTTTCCTTTAAAGCCGATCATGCGATGGCCCGCGATGCGATCTATACACCGATGGATACGGCTTTACTCCTGCAGGGATTGAACGAAGCGGGGATGGATTTCATTTGTTTACACAGCAGGGCGGCGGACCGCAAAGAATACCTCTTGCGTCCGGATAAGGGGCGTCAGTTATCCGAAGTATCGGCCACTGAACTGCAGTCTTGTAGTACCACTTCAGGAGTGGATCTCTGTATCACAGTGGCAGATGGATTATCCCCGATGGCGGTGAATAAACAGGTGTTGCCCCTGTTGCAGGCCTTCTATCCGTTATTACAAAAAGAAAAATATTCGATAGCACCCGTCTGTATCGTGAACCAGGGAAGAGTGGCAGTGAGTGATGAAACCGGTTTTATACTGAACGCGAAGGTATCACTGATCCTGATCGGGGAGCGGCCCGGGTTGAGTTCACCGGATAGTCTGGGCGCCTACCTCACCTATGGTCCGCAGCCGGGTAATACAGATGAGAAACGCAATTGTATTTCCAATATCCGGGAAGACGGATTGCGTCCTGCAGCTGCGGCCGATCAGTTAATGTATCTGTTGCAGGAATCCATGCGGATCAGGGGTAGTGGGGTAGTATTGAAGGATAACCGGCTGACCGGTGAACAACTCAAAATGGAATCAGGAAATGAATAATGAACTGCACCTGTTATTTAAGCAGAACTGGAATATCTACCAGCAGGTAGTGGCGGCCGATTATATGAAACACCGCGATATCGGTGAGGCGGTTACACAGGAGTTGTCCGGTACCACGGATTTGCAGGTGCTGGATGCCGGCTGTGGTGATGCGTCCGTATTGCTGCAAATACTTAAGGGAAAAACCATTCTTCAGTATACCGGGTACGACCTGAGTGCACCGGCCCTGGCCCTGGCGGCGGACAATCTGGCTACTGCCGGTATTCCTTTTCAGTTACGCGAAGGCGCCATGGAAACATTACTGGCAGCCGATACAAACCGTTATTCGGTGATCCATATCAGCTATGCCTTGCATCACCTTTCCGATGAAGCCAAGGCTGGTTTTATACAGGAAGCGGCCCGGCACCTGCTTCCGGGAGGTAAACTGATACTGGTAGATGTATTCCGGGAAGAAGGGCAGTCGCGCACAGAATATATAGCGGCCTACCTGCAACAGATGGAAGAACGCTGGACGGTGCTGAGTGAAACAGAAATGGAACTGGTCAGGGAGCATATCCGGAATTATGATCATCCGTCAACGCTCAGTTTTATGCTGGCACAAATGAAAGAAGCGGGGCTGCATCCGGTTGTTGTTCCGGCCGGGGATAGGTTTCACCAGCTGATCTGTTGCTGATCTTCCGGTGAATGGGTATACGAGCAGTAAAGAATACGTTTATCTACGTATTTTGGAATACAATCGTTTATATCGGCAATTCAGCATATACTATTTGTCTATTCTTGTTTTTACTGATCAACTAAATCCGGATACAAATTGTCAGCATTACAAAACAGCGAAGAGGTACTTAAGAAAACCCTTGAACAAACGGCCAGTTGCTGGGACAATTTTCCTCACCTGACGGAAAACGATTTTATTACCGACTTTACCCAATGTCTTTACTGGCGTTACGAAGGAAATCCTCCGGAGGAGGCCATGAATACCTACCTGAGAGAGTATGAAATTCCCCAGGCCTTATTATTTGATATACTGGCCAACCGGTTTCCCCTGGTGCTGGGGGCACAGTCGCTGCTGAACAGCAGTATCTGTAAGGAAGCAGCCCGGCATCAACAGATCACCCTGCTGGATATTGGATGTGCACGGGGTGAACAACTCGTACGAATCCTGCATGCGTTGAATGAACTGCCAGGCCTTCAATCTGTCACGGTGATCGGCACAGAGATCCTTCAAAGCTCCCTTGATTTCTGTAAAAACTATGTGGAAAGGGTGAGTCACCGCTTTCATTATACCCTGCAGTTTCATGGATTGAC
>CALRQQ020000084.1:0-10542 GCA_943370345.1 Chitinophaga pinensis | reverse complement strand
AAGTTGTACATGGCATTCGCACTGCGTAAAGCTTCTTTCAGTACTTTTTCCGCTTCATATAAAAGCTGCAGTTGCAGGTACCCTTTCTTTACTTCATAGGTGAGGTACTCGGTTGTACGTTGGGTCTTCATCTGGTAAATGCCTTCCTGGGCGGCTACGGCCTTGCGCATATATACCAGGTCCATATTCAGCAGGGGTTGTTTCACCAGCAGCCGTCCACTGTAATCACCGGAGGCACCGGGTTTATTCAGCAGGTCGGGGTTGAAATCTTTTTGTTGGACCACCTGCTGCTGCAGTTTGAAGCCGAATGCATTCAGCGGGTTATTGGAGTTTAAAGCAATGAAGGAGAAATCGGCCTGCGGCAGGTAGATCGCATCCATTTCTTTTGTCTTTGCGCCGGCGATTTTTTCATCCAGCTTTGACAGACGCAGGTCCCGGTTATTGGCCAGGGTGCTGTCCGTTGCTTCTTTCAGGGTTAAATAAACGACCGGCTGTTGTGCCACAGCAGCGGATACAAACAGGATCATTCCTGTGATCAGCCCGGCCCGGCGGTTCAGTTGTTTACTTCGTGTATAAATCATGCGCGATTAATTTTGGGCAAAACTATCAGCGCATTGTGGTTGTTGCCGTGACATATATCACGCATAAACAGGCGATGGCAACTCTTTTTATGATCAGTGGATAGTTGTTATTTAATATAAATTATCTTTAGTGATACAGGTCACGCAGAATGTCCTGTTTTAGTATCATTAATGCAGACGCATGAACACCTACCACGACTATTTCGAAGCCAACCGGCAACTCTGGAACCAGCGTACCCTTGTACACCGCGATTCCTCATTTTACAACCGCGAAGCATTCCTTAACGGGAAAGGGGTGCTCACATCTATTGAGACCAGTGAACTCAAGGAAGTGGCTGGAAAAAAGATGCTGCACCTGCAATGTCATTTCGGTATGGATAGTCTCGACTGGGCCAGGCAGGGTGTAAAGGTTACAGGCGCAGACCTGTCGGATGAAGCGATCCGGGAAGCACAGGCATTGAATGCATCGATGGGACTGGATGCCCGGTTTATCTGTTGTAATGTGTATGATCTCAAAGATCATTTGTCCGAAGCCGGTTCGTTTGATATTGTATATACCACCTATGGCACCATTGGATGGCTGCCCGATCTGGGTTCGTGGGCGGAACTGATCGCGTATTACCTGAAGCCCGGTGGCCGGTTTTATTTTGCCGAGTTTCACCCGGTACTCTGGATGTTTGATGATGATTTTACAAAGATCCAGTATGCATATGATAAGCAGGACGTGATCGTAACGGAGAATCAGGGTACTTATACCGACCGGGAGGCAGATATCAAGGGCAAGGAATACAGCTGGAATCACAGTATCAGCGAAGTGCTGAATGCATTGCTCGGGGCCGGATTGCAGCTGACCTTTTTTAACGAGCATATGTATTCGCCATATCCCTGTTTCCGGAATATGAAGGAAACCGGGCCGGAGCGTTGGGAGATCGCGGGAATGGAAGGCAAGCTGCCCATGGTCTACAGTCTGATGGCCGTTAAACAATGAGCAAATCCCTTATCTTCGCAACGAAAATTCTCCTCCATGTTACCTAAGTACAAACGTATTCTCCTCAAACTTTCCGGTGAAGCTTTAATGGGCGATAAAAGTTTTGGTTTTGATACCGACGTGATTGCTCAGTATGCCCATGATATCAAATCGGTGACCGATCTTGGTGTACAGGTGGCTGTGGTGATCGGTGGCGGTAATATCTACCGGGGGATGAATGAAGCGGAAACCGGGATCGAAAGGGCCCATGGGGATTATATGGGTATGCTGGCCACCGTGATCAACGGAATGGCCCTGCAGGCCGGACTGGAGCGTATCGGGGTATATACCCGTCTCCAGAGCGCTATTAAAATGGAACAGATCGCAGAACCTTATATCCGTCGCCGGGCCATCCGCCACGTGGAAAAAGGCCGTGTGGTGATCTTCGGGGCTGGTACCGGTAACCCTTACTTTACCACCGATACAGCCGGTTCACTGCGGGCGATTGAGATCAACGCCGATGTGATCCTGAAAGGTACCCGGGTGGACGGTATCTATACCGCTGACCCCGAAAAGGATCCTACTGCAACAAAATACAATGTCATCACTTTCCAGGAATGTCTCTCACAAAACCTGAAAGTAATGGATATGACCGCTTTCACACTTTGTATGGAGAATACCCTGCCCATTATTGTATTCAATATGAATAAGCCGGATAACCTCCGTCGTGTGGTGACCGGTGAAAAGGTTGGCACCCTGGTTCGGGGTTAAATACGGAATTTTACGCAGGGTTTTTACGCATATTTTGTTCGCAGGGAATACTATCTTGTGCGGGCATTGAAAGCACACCTGTGAAAAACTATTAAACGCTATTTACCGGATTTTTAATAGTTTACGAACCTGACTTAACCACGTATGCCCACCCTCCAGTTGTCTGTTATTGAGGTCATTATACTTATGCTGGGTGCCATCACCCTGGGCATCACTATCCACTTCTTCCTCATTAGCCGTAAATCGCTCAGGGACGTTACCTCCGATGCTACCGGTAAATTGCACAAAGAACTCGAAGTCTGGAAACTCAAATACTTCAACGATACCGAACTCCGGGATAAGGAACTGGAGGACCTCCGCTATAAATTATCCATTGCCACAGACAGCACCGATGATATTTCCATTGAAATTGAGGAATTGCAGGTAAAGAATAAAAAACTGCAGCAGGAAGTGGAATCGTTGCGGAAAGGAGGGACCGGTTCAGGCGGACAGGATATAGCTGAACTCAAACGCCGGCTTGAGGAAGCGGAAGAAAATTATGAGATCTATTCGATAGAGGCAGATGAGCAGCGGGCGCAGAATAAAAAACTGCAGGCTGAAATTGAAGCACTCAAAAAGAACAGCAGTACTGCCCGCGAACCCCGCGAATCCGAGCAGGGCCGTAAAAAGATCCAGGAAGCCGAAGAAGCCGCCCGTCTCCATGCTGCAGAAGCCGAAGACCTGCGTATTGTCAATAAGAAACTGATGGCGGAGATTGAATTACTGCGGGCCGCCCAGTCGCACCCGTTACCTGCAGCCAGCGATAAACCGGATTATATGGAGCAGCTCCGCCGGGCGCAGAGCAGCCTGATGGAACATAACCAAAAGGTCAACCAGTTGCTGGGGCAGATCGAGATCGTCAAAGAAACCGAGGAGAAACAACAGGAGATCTTAAAGATCAATGAGGAACTGAGTATACAGATCGAGGAACTCCAGTATAAACTCTCGCAAAAGGAGAAGGAGATCAACAACAGCCGGCAGAAGGAACACCTGACCACCGAAATGAATGCCATGCTGGACAGTGCCTACAATGAGTTCAACATCCTCCAATCCAAAATGCAGAAGATGGAACAGCAGGTGGCCGGTTCCCGTAAGCTCAGCATGGAATTGGAAGAACTGAAAGAGTCTTACCATAAACTCAGCCGGGATCACGAAGAACAGAAACAGAAATATACCGCCAATAGTGAAGAGAACCGCCAGTTAAGGATCAATCTTACGAGTGCGGAAGAGCAGCTGCGGGATGCAGAATTCCAGCGCCAGCAGTTGCAGAAACGGGTTCTTTATCTCGAAGAACTCAATACTGATATGCAGGTCATGGTGGATGCCAACAAAAAACTGGAAAGCCAGCTGAAGCGGATCGGTGAGCTGGAAAGTATGCTGAATGTGATCTCCGAAGAGCGGGATCAGCTGATGCAACGGAAAACAAATCTCTGACCTTATTCCACTACATCTTAAAAAGAGATCAGCCCGGAGGTGGAACCTGACCGGGCTGATGAATACTGTTTAGCTGCTTTTCTTAGCGGCGGCTTTCTTCTTGGCCGCAACTGAAATAGCAGGACGGCTTTTGCCGAATGAGCCTTTAAAGCGTTTGCCTTTGGCTGTTTTTTTATCTCCTCTGCCCATGTTGATTGTTTTTATTGATGAAGTGCAAAAATAGACCGTTTTTCAGTAAAAAAGCTCCGGTACTGAAATAAGCACAGGAGCTTTTCTACAATATACCGGTTCTTATAATTTTCCGGATAATTCTTTACCAGCCTTGAATTTAGCCACTTTACGGGCTTTGATCTTGATCACAGCACCAGTCTGGGGGTTACGGCCGTTACGGGCAGCTCTTTTAGATACAGAGAATGTACCAAATCCCACGAGGGTTACTTTCCCACCTGCTTTCAATGTCTTGGTGACTGCTTCTACAAAAGAATCCAGTGCGGCATTTGCCTGAGTCTTCGTGATGCCGGCATCTTCAGATACTTTAGCGATCAATTCTGCTTTGTTCATGATATACGTTTTAATATGTTTTAAGTGACGGCGGCAAATTTAGCTGCTTTTTGATACCAGCAAAAAAAATATCCGGGGCGACGCGATGGGAAAAACACGTGAAATCCGCACCCAATAAGGATTTCAGCGGATTGTGTGAATCCGGAATACTGGTGAAAAGTCACCCGGTCTGCTGAAACCCTTATCCCGCAAGGGTTTCAGGCCAGGGTCCCGGAAATGCAGCAGGGGAGCGGGTTTCGGACCTGCAAACGGAAAAGCTTGCTGCCCGGTAAAACTTTTTTTCTTTTGCACAATCAATGCACAAGATGCATCAGGGTGCGGAAGGAGATCACCTGATCGCCCCATTGGTCCAATGCTTTTTTGCGCATACCGGCCGCATACTGCTCCATATACCGGTTATACAAGGCCCTGCTTGCTGCATGGTATTGTACGGCATACGTGATACCTTCTTCATCATCGGCTTCCACCAGGTGCAGGATGACCGCATGGGTAAAACAACCGGTACCGATCAGGTCAGGAATATGTTCGGCTTTGAGCCAGTTCAGCCAGTCGGCGGCAATGGGGTGACTGACCTTGGTAGTGACATTGTATACGATCATGCTGCAAATTAATCGGACCGGTTATTATCCAGCAGGATTTTTTTCAACCGCTGGTACATAAAGGACACGGCCAATAACAATACACCCAGCAGGATGAAGGCAGCGATCTTGCCTCCCGGCGGGATGTTCACGATATCATACAGGAATAATTTGACAATGGTAACGGTGAACAGGGTCAGTGAAATAATCCGCAGTGTTTTGAAATCCTTTTTCATGCCGAGCCACATCATGGCAAAGGAACTGAGTCCCCAGAGTATCGATAGTCCGGCCTTGTAATAGAGGTTCTGCCACCAGGCCCAGTCGGCCGCATCGAGGTAATTGCTCCAGAAGATCACCTGGTACATTTCCACGCTTAGTAAGAGAATGATCCCGGCAGCGGTCAGCCAGGTAAAGACCTGCTGGTAATCCTTCCATTTTTCATTTTCCTTTTTAAAGAAGAACCGGATCAGTTGATAAAGCAGCCAGAGCAGGATCAGTACCGCCGCCCAGTGTGCGAGGAAGTACATTCCGCTGGATCGTTCGACCAGGTATAACGAGAAGGCCCGCGTATTGCTCATGCCGCGGAGATAAAATCCGAAGGCAAACAGGGTGAACAGAAGCCGGAGCAAAGGGGCTGCCTTATCTTTCCGGAACAGGTATAGCAGCAGTACAATAAAGCAAAAAGTGTAAAGCTGCAGGTAGATCGTGGAGGCCGGTGTTTCCGGATTGTGGCTGCTGAACTGAAAATGAATCTCCAGGTAACCGGTGAGATAGCTGATACAACAGCCCAGGATCAGTGTGGCGGTACGGATAGGGCCAGCCGGTATACCGGTATAAAAACTATCCTCTTTTTCTTTTTGCTGTAAAAAATAATGCAGCAATAAAGCGGCTGATACCACCAGGCCGGTGATAAATCCGCTATTGACCAGCACAGGTAATACAGTCTGGTCTCTGTAAACCGATGACCAGTTGCCCAACAGACTGAAAAGCATCAATGCGGCAATAAGTACCGAGGTGAATTTTAGTAATTCAATACGGGAACGCTGATACAACCAGTAGAGTGTAACGGTTTCCGCTGCCCAGAATAAGGTGATGGCATGTCCGTCAAATTGTACGGGGGCCACCAATGAAAGAAAACTCAGGGTGAGTCCGATCAGCAGGGAAACAAAATTCCGGTCGGTATTTTTATCCTTGTAAAATACAGCCGCCAGCAGTCCGTTCGCACTACCCAGTAAACCAGTGAACAGTCCCTGGTAAATGCCGTCCTGCCATTGATCCAGGATCAGCATACCGGCCAGGTAGTACAGGGCCGAGGTACTCAGCAGGAGCATGAAGTCGAAGGCCCTGAATTTATTTTTGAGCCGGATGGTGTTGATGATATGCATGGTGATGAACAATGCATAGAAAATGCTGGCAAATATCAAGGCGGCTTCTTTTGGCAACGGTTCAAGGCTGAATGCCAGCCGGCGGGTCAGCCAGCCACCATAGATCAGCGTAGTGAAGATGAGGGCGATGGAATTGATCGCGGGCCAGCGTTTGAACCAGGCCAGTACCATGAGTCCGGTATTGAGGATAGTGAGATAAGTGAAGAGCGCGGTATAGTTATCCTGACCGGTACTTACGAGGAAAGGAGTGATGAACCCACCAATGGTTGCGAGTATGGCCAGTTCCTGCCGGTTGTAATACAATGATAGAAAGACACCGAGACCGGAAATGATCACCATACTGATAAAGGCGGTTGTCTGTCCGATCAGGTGATACTGGTGAAAGGCAAAGGCAATACTGAAATAGAACACAGTCAATCCGCCACCGACGAGTACGGATGAAAAGGAGCGGTACTGATTCCGGAAATAGTGAGCGAAGCCGATCAGGATGGCGCCACTGAGTAAGCCGATAAGTACCCGGCCGCTTTCATGGATCCAGTCCTTATCGATCGCATATTTGATGAAAAAGGAAATGCCCAGTACCAGTACGGTAATACCGATCTTGTTGGCAATATTCTCTCCAATGAATTTTTCATAATCTTTTTCTTCTTTCTCCGTCCTGAATCCAGGTTGATAGATGGGTCTGGTCTTGACGGGTATAGGTTCCGGTTTCAGTAATTCCGGAAGCGCAGGTGTGGCAATATCGGGTATGACGGGTGATGGTACAGGTGCCGGCTCAGGAGCAGGTTTCGCCGGAGGCTCCGGAACAGGCACTGGTTTCGGTTCGGGTATACTGACCTGTGGCAGGGGTTTTTCTTCGGTCTGTTTATAGGTAGTAAGAGGAGGAACCACCGGTTTGGGAGTCTGTAAGGTTTGTTCCTGTTTTAATGTACGGATCTCGCCTTTCAGTTCATTCAGTTTGTCATAGAGGTCTTCCATTAATCGCTTTTGTTCGCCGCTGCGGCTGACAAGCAGGATCAGCAGGAACAGTACTATGACCGGGAAGAGTATGACTAATACAATGATTCCATCCATCTGTGCGTGGTTTGGTGTACAAATGCAGGTTTGAATGCCCAGGGAGGTGAAAAAATCAATGGGTCAGCCGCTGCTTATTTCAGACTGAGATCTAAATATACCGGGCAATGATCGGAATGTTTCACATCCGGGTATATTTCTGCGTCTTTCAGCTGCTTTTTTAATGGTTCTGTAACATTTATATAATCGATCCGCCAGCCTTTGTTGTTGAGTCGTACAGAAGGAAAGCGCTGACTCCACCAACTGTAGCGGTGTGGCTCCGGGTGTAATTCACGGAAGGTATCCACCCAGCCGCTTGCATAGAATTTCGTCATCCATTCGCGCTCGGGTAACAGAAAGCCGGATGAATTTTTATTGCCTTTGGGATCATGGATATCAATTTCATTGTGGGCAATGTTGTAGTCTCCGCACAGGATCAGTTTCGGATGTTTCTTTTTCAGTTTATTGAGCCAGGACAGGCATTCATCCAGCCATTCATATTTGAAACCCTGTCGTTCATCGCCGCTGGTGCCACTGGGAAAATAGGCATTGATCAGCCGGATATCCCCGAACTGTAACTGGATCACCCGTCCTTCATCATCACTGGGTCCATGTCCGTTGCCGGTAACCACTTCATCCGGTTTGATCTTTGTAAATACGGCCACCCCGCTGTATCCTTTTTTTTGTGCGCTGAACCAGTAATCATGGTATCCGAGATCATTCAATGCTTTTGTATCCACATCTCCGCGAACGGCCTTGGTCTCCTGCAGACAGATCACATCAGCCGGATCGGTCTTTAACCAGTCAATAAATCCTTTTTTGATCGCTGCACGTATACCGTTTACGTTGTAGGAAATGATTCGCATTGTTTTAATGATTAAATTGTCAGGCAATTTACAGCTATCTATGGAAGCAACCGTCAAACCGAAGAAACGTTCTGTTATTCCCGTAAAAGAACCGGTCTATCTCGAAGGTCCCAAGAGCCGGGGCTATGAATTACTTTTTGCCTTCCGTGTGTTCAGGCAATTCATCAAGGGGTTCAGGGCCCTGCACTTTGTGGGCCCCTGTATCACGGTGTTTGGATCCGCCCGTTTCAAAGAAGATCATCCCTATTATCAGCAGGCCCGTGAATTCGGGAAGAGGATCGCTGAAGCCGGCTTTACCACCATGACCGGTGGCGGTCCGGGTATCATGGAAGCGGCCAACCGGGGTGCTTTTGAAAACGGCGGCAAGTCGGTCGGTTGCAATATCGTATTGCCTTTTGAACAGAAAGAGAATCCCTATGTCCATAAGTCTGTGACATTCGAGCATTTTTTTGTGCGGAAAGTTTTGCTGGTAAAATATTCCTATGCGTTTATCATCCTCCCTGGGGGATTTGGCACTATGGATGAATTATTTGAGACACTGACCCTGGTACAGACCAAAACCATCAATCAGTTTCCGGTGGTGCTTTTCGGGAAGGAGTACTATACCACCCTGATGGAAACCATAAAGGATATGGCCGAAAAAGGCACGATCTCCCCGGTGGATATGGAGCTGGTATTGCTTACAGACAGTCACGAAGAGGCAATGAACCATATCACCACCTATATCCGGGCCAATTACAAGATCAAACCCCGGAAACGGCTCTGGTGGCTGTTTGAGAAGCGATAGTCCTAAATGTGTACTGGTTACACAAAAGTACTACCTTCATATAAAATTTCCTGTTATGTCACTTAAACGATTGCTGACCGCCCTTGCAGTAATAGGGCTTGTACAGCTGGCCTATGCCGATCAGTCACTCACGGTAGTTTCTCCGGATAAAAATATTCAATTGCTGGTCACTCATCAGTCGTCGGGTGGCCTGGTGTACAGCGTTACATATAAAGGGAAAGCAGTCGTGCTGCCCTCCGTGGTCGGTATGAAACTGGCCAATCCGGTGGTTGCCCTGCAACAGTTCAGTCTGGATCATATTGACTCTGTCATGGTGGATGAAAACTGGAAACCGGTTTGGGGCGAACAAAGTCAGATCCGGAATAATTACCGTCAGTTGCTTTTATCCATGACCGACAGATCCGGTTCGGGGATCCGGTTGCAATTACTTTTTCGTGTATTCAATGACGGGGTGGGGTTCCGCTATATATTTCCGCAGCAGGATAAACTGAATCATTTTATCATCGCGGATGAATTAACGGGCTTTGCGCTTACCGGTGATCATAGTGCTTTCTGGATCCCCGGTGATTATGATACCAATGAGTATGGGTATTACAACAGTCCGTTGAGTACAGTGGATGCTTCCGGTGGTGGTTTTGCGCAGGAGATCCATGCCAAGACCTTCTTTGATAAAAATGCGGTACAGACCCCGCTGATGATGAAGACCGCGGAGGGGTTGTATATTAACCTGCATGAAGCCGCGCTGGTCAATTACCCGGCCATGAACCTGGTGCTGGATAAAACTAATTATACATTTAAATCGCACCTGGTACCCGATGCCGTAGGCAATAAAGCGTATCTGCAGGCGCCCTTTGCCACGCCCTGGCGTACGATCCTTGTCAGTGATAAAGCAACGGAGATCTTATCCTCTAAAATGATCCTCAACCTGAATGATCCTTCCAAAGTACCTGATGCGGAAAGCTGGGTAAAGCCTCAGAAAATGGTCGGTGTGTGGTGGGAAATGCATGTGGGCAAAAGCAGCTGGGATTACAGCGGCAGCCAGGTAGGATCACAACAGGCCACTAAAGTACCACACGGGGCCAATACGGCTAATGTGAAACGCTATATTGATTTTGCTGCAAAAAATGGTATTGAAGGTGTGTTAGTAGAAGGATGGAATACCGGATGGGAAGACTGGTTTGGTCAGTGGAAAGAAGATGTGTTTGATTTTGTAACGCCTTACCCTGATTTTGATGTAAAAGAGTTGCAACAGTATGCCGCGGCCAAGGGGGTGAAGATCATCATGCACCACGAGACATCCGGCTCAGCCACCAATTATGAACGTTGGATGGATACGGCCTATAAATTCATGAATGAACATGGGTATGCCGCTGTGAAGACCGGTTATGTGGGCCGGATCATTCCGAGAGGTGAACATCATGACGGACAATGGATGGTGCGTCATTACCTGCGCGTGGCTTCTAAAACAGCGGCCCGTCATATCATGCTCGATGCACACGAGCCCGTTCGTCCTACCGGTC
>CALRQQ020000083.1:0-10565 GCA_943370345.1 Chitinophaga pinensis | reverse complement strand
CGCTGGCCGAAACCGGCTGGAGTTCGGTACACTCGGTGATCAGTGAAAGCGATTTCTGGAATATAATTGAACAACTTAAAGCCAACGGGGCTCAGGGTATCCTGATCATTCCGATTGAAAAGATGATCTTATGATGAAATTGTATAGCTATCCTTCCCGCGAACAATGGGATGAACTGATCAAACGTCCGGTGGCAGACCTTTCCTCCCTGGAAAAACCGGTGCGGAAGATCCTGCGCAAAGTAAAGGAGAACGGCGACAGGGCCGTACGAAAGTTCACCCATGAATATGACGGAGTCAAATTAAAAAAAATACAGGTATCCGAAAGCGAGATCAGAAATGCCGCCACGTTGCTACCGGAGGAACTGAAGACGGCCATCCGTCAGGCAAAAGATAATATTACCCGCTTTCACGAAACCCAACGCGAAGCAATAAACGTAACTGAAACGATGCCGGGGATCCGTTGCTGGCGGCAATCCCTGCCCATAGAGAAAGCCGGTCTGTATATCCCGGGCGGCAGTGCACCGCTGTTCTCCACGGTACTGATGCTGGCCATTCCGGCCAGACTGGCCGGTTGCCGGGAGATCGTACTCTGTACCCCACCGGCAAAAGACGGCGCTGTACATCCTGCGATTTTATTTGCAGCTTCACTCTGCGGGGTCACACAGGTATTTAAGGCCGGCGGCGTACAGGCCATCGGTGCCATGGCCTATGGTACGGAGAGTATACCCAAGGTGTTCAAAATTTTTGGTCCGGGTAATCAATACGTAACCATGGCCAAACAACTGGTGCAACAGGAAGGTACGGCGATCGACATGCCGGCAGGCCCTTCCGAAGTACTGATCATTGCCGACGCCAGTGCAGATCCGGCATTTGTGGCCGCCGATCTTTTGTCTCAGGCCGAACATGGACCCGATTCTCAGGTGATCCTGCTGACTCCTTCCTCCGCCCTTGCAGAGGAAGTGGAAAAAGAAGTGGAAAAACAACTGGCCGTGTTGCCCCGGAAAGAAATGGCTGAGAAAGCGCTGAACAACAGTAAAACGATCCTGCTGAATACTATGGAGGAAGCCATGGCTTTATCCAATTACTATGCTCCCGAACACCTGATCCTCGCCTGCAACGATGCCCCCGGTATTGCCAGCCAGGTAACAGCTGCCGGATCGGTCTTTATCGGCCATTATTCACCGGAAAGCGCCGGCGATTATGCCAGTGGAACCAATCATACCCTGCCGACCAATGGCTATGCGGCCATGTACAGCGGGGTATCGCTGGACAGCTTTATGAAAAAGATCACGTTTCAGCAATTAAGTCCCGAAGGACTGGAGCGCATAGGTCAGTCTGTTATGACCATGGCCGCTGCCGAGGGGCTCGATGCTCACAAAAATGCCATTGCTATCCGTTTAAATAAACAATATGGAATTTAATTTAGATACACTGGTCAGGGAGAACATAAAAAAGATGACCCCCTACTCCTCTGCCCGTCACGAATTCAGCGGGGCCGCCACGGTTTTTCTGGATGCCAATGAGAATGCGTTTGGTTCTCCGCTCCCGGTGAATTACAACCGGTACCCGGATCCGTTGCAACTTCCGTTAAAGGAAAAGATCAGTCAGATCAAAGGGGTGCCTGCTTCCAATATTTTCCTGGGCAATGGTAGTGACGAAGCAATCGACCTGCTCTTCCGCATCTTTTGCGAACCGGGTAAGGATAATGTCCTCATCTTTCCGCCCACATACGGGATGTATGAGGTATGCGCAGAAATAAATGATGTACAGGTGAAAAAAGTACCCCTGACCCCCGCTTATCAGCTCGATCTTGCAGCCATTGAAGAAGCGGTGGACCCGCATACCAAACTGATCTTTGTCTGTTCCCCCAACAACCCCACGGGCAACAGTATTGAGCGCGGTGATATTGAAATGCTGCTGAATAATTTCGACGGGCTCGTGGTGATCGACGAAGCCTATATCAATTATGCCCGGCAAAAAACATTCATTACGGAACTCACCGAATACCCGAACCTTGTGATCCTGCAAACACTCTCCAAAGCCTGGGGACTGGCCGGACTGCGGCTGGGGATGGCGTTTGCCGGACAACCGGTGATCGATTACCTGAACCGGGTCAAATACCCCTATAATATCAATACGGCCACGCAGCAACTGGCCCTCGAAGCGCTCAGTAATATCAGCAGCGTGAACAACTGGACAAAAACAACGGTTGTGCAGAAAGATGCACTGAGTGAAGCATTACTCAACCTGAGTTTAACAGAAAAAGTATACCCCTCTGATGCCAATTTTATCCTTGTAAAAATGACCGATGCCCGGCGGATTTATGAATACCTGTCGGATCGCGGGATCATTGTCAGGGATCGTTCCAAAGTGATCCTCTGTGATGATTGTCTGCGGATCACGATCGGCACCCCCGAAGAAAACAATCAGTTGCTGGACGCCTTAAAAAAATACAGTACATGAAGAAAATATTATTCATCGACCGTGACGGTACCCTGATCCAGGAAGCGCCGCCCACTTATCAGCTGGATTCATTTTCCAAACTGGCCTTCTATCCGGATATGTTCACCTGGATGAAAAAGATTGCCAATGAACTGGACTTTGAACTGGTAATGGTAACCAACCAGGATGGACTTGGCACAGATTCATTTCCGGAAGACACTTTCTGGCCGGTACATGATTTTGTAATGAAGGGGCTCGAAAATGAACAGATCTTTTTCAGCAAAGTCCTTATAGACCGGAGCTTTGCATCTGATCCCGCTCCCACCCGTAAACCAGGTACCGGCATGCTGACGGAATACATAAATAACCCCTCGTATGACCTGCCGGGTTCTTTTGTGATCGGCGACCGTGTCACTGATGTGCAACTGGCCAAGAACCTCGGCTGTAAAGCCATATGGCTGAATAATGATGCCAGTCTGGGCGCCGCGGAAGTCAACAACGATATGACTACACTCCGTGAAGTGATCGCCCTGGAAACCATCAGCTGGAAAGCGATCTGGGAATACCTGCGACTGGGACAACGGGAACTGGTGCATGAACGTAATACCAATGAAACAAAGATCCGCATTGCACTGAACCTTGATGGACAGGGTAAGACCGATATACAAACAGGACTTCATTTCTTTGACCACATGCTGGACCAGTTGGGAAGGCATAGTGGCATGGACCTGTCCATACACGTAAAAGGGGATCTGCATATTGATGAACATCATACAATAGAGGATACCGGCATTGCCCTGGGCGAAGCCATAGCACTGGCACTGGGAAATAAGAAAGGGGTGGCCCGTTATGGATTCACCCTGCCCATGGATGATGCGCTGGCACAGGTGGCGTTGGATTTCGGGGGGCGGAGCTGGCTGGTATGGACGGCGGAGTTCAAACGCGAAAAGATCGGTGATATGCCAACTGAAATGTTCTATCATTTCTTCAAATCATTTACGGATGCGGCCCGTTGCAACCTGAATATTAAAGTAGAAGGCGACAATGAGCACCACAAGATCGAATCAATATTCAAAGCACTGGCCAAAGCCATGAAAATGGCCCTGAAACGCGATCCGGAAAACATGCAACTGCCAAGCACCAAAGGAATATTATAATGAAAACGGTCATCATCAAATACAATGCAGGCAATATTCAGTCGGTACTCTTTGCCCTCCAACGGATCGGGGTACAGGCGCATGTAACGGATGACCCGCAGGAGATACGGGATGCGGACCACGTCATTTTCCCGGGTGTGGGAGAAGCCAGCACTGCCATGCAATACCTGCGGGAACGGGAACTCGATAAACTGATCGTTTCGTTGCAGCAACCGGTACTGGGTATCTGCCTGGGCATGCAATTGCTTTGTGCCTATTCGGAAGAAAACGACACCCTTTGTCTGGGTGTGTTTGATCAGGTGAAGGTGCGCCGGTTCCGTAATGAAGGAACAGCATTCAAAGTACCGCAGACCGGATGGAACTCCATCTGTGATCTGAAAAGCCCGCTTTTTAACCAGGTAAAGGAGAATGAGTACTGCTATTTTGTGCATAGTTATTATGCCGAATCAAACCCGTTCACCATTGCCAATACGGAATATATCCATCCTTACAGTTCGGCCCTCCATCAGCGGAATTTCTATGGAGTACAGTTTCACCCGGAGAAAAGCGCCGGTGCCGGTGAACAGATCTTAAAAAACTTTTTAACCTTATAGACGATGACGATCATACCCGCCATTGATATTATTGACGGAAAATGTGTACGCCTGACCAAAGGCGATTACGAACAAAAGAAAATTTACAATGAAGACCCGCTGGAAGTGGCCCTGCAGTTTGAAGATGCCGGACTTAAACGCCTTCACCTGGTAGATCTGGATGGTGCCAAATCCGGAGAAGTGAAGAACTGGAAAGTGCTGGAAAAAATTGCCGGCAAGACCGGACTTTCGATCGACTTCAGCGGTGGGATCAGTACGCAGAAAAACGTGGAGATCACATTCAATTCAGGAGCCGCTTTTGCCGCTGTAGGCAGCATTGCGGTCAGGGATGAGTTCACGTTCTCCGGTTGGTTGCTTGCATTTGGCGCCGACAAATTCATCATCGGGGCCGACACTAAAGAAGGCAATGTGGTGATCCGCGGCTGGACCGAATCAACCACCCTTACGGTATCCGAACTGATCGGGAAATACAAGATCAAGGGCGTAAAGCAATTCTTTTGTACCGATGTGGAGAAAGACGGTTTATTACAGGGGACAGCCATTGATCTGTACAAGAAGATCCTGAATCAGCATCCTTCCATTGACCTGATCGCCAGCGGGGGGATTACGGATATTTCTGAACTGGATGAACTTCGGCAGGCCGGATGTGATGGGGCGATCATCGGGAAAGCACTTTATGAAAACAGGATCAACCTTGCCGACCTAAAAAGATTTTTATAATATGCTCACTAAACGGATCATACCCTGCCTGGATATCAAAGACGGCCGAACCGTAAAAGGCACTAATTTTCTGGAACTCCGCGATGCCGGTGACCCGGTAGAACTGGCTATGCGGTACTGTGAAGAAGGTGCCGATGAACTGGTGTTCCTCGATATCACGGCCACCACCGAAAAACGTAAAACGCTGGCGGCACTGGTAAGGGAGATCGCGACCCATATCAATATCCCTTTTACAGTAGGCGGCGGGATCAATACGGTGGAAGATGTACGTGTATTGCTGGAGAATGGTGCCGATAAGATCTCTGTTAATACATCAGCCGTAAAACGACCAGCGCTGATCAATGAACTGGCGCTACAGTTCGGCAGCCAATGTGTGGTGGTAGCCATTGACACCCGGCTGACCGGTCAGCAATGGATGGTAGTGACCCACGGAGGACGCACTCCCACTCCATTTAAAAGTATTGAGTGGGCAAAGGAAGCGGCGGATCGAGGGGCCGGTGAAATATTGCTGACCTCCATGGAAAATGATGGCACTAAAAATGGGTTTGCCCTTGATATTACGCGATCCGTAAGTGAAGCGGTACCCATTCCGGTCATTGCTTCAGGCGGCGCCGGCCGCCTGGAACATTTTTCGGACGTATTCAGGACCGCCCATGCCGATGCCGCATTGGCTGCCAGCATCTTTCATTTCCGGGAAATACCGGTTCAGGAATTAAAACGATATTTACAGGAACAACAGATTGCTGTACGTTTATGATCCCGATACTATTCATATCACTTTGTGCAGCCTGGTACTTCTATCAGTATTTTGAAAACAAACGAAAGGACCGGCTTCACGAACAACAGGAAAAAAGAAAAGAATCCTTTGAGCAGCTCATCGAACGGCTTAAAAAGAAAGAGGAAAATTAATACCAGATCACACATAACCGAATACTATGCAACCTGATTTTTCAAAATATAACGATGGTCTGATCCCTGCCATAATACAGGACGCCGGCACACTACAGGTACTGATGCTTGGATTCATGAATCAGGAGGCTTTCAGAAAGTCCTGTGAAGAAGGCAAGGTCACATTTTTCAGCCGCAGTAAACAACGTTTATGGACCAAGGGAGAAACGTCCGGTCATTTTCTTCATATAAATGAAATCAAAACAGATTGTGACAATGATACATTGCTGATCAGGGTGGTGCCGGCCGGTCCCGTCTGTCATACCGGTACCGACACCTGCTTTAATGAACCCAACCCGGCTTTCACCCTCCAGCAACTGGAGCAGGTGATCATTGACCGGAAAAACAACCCCACGGACAAATCCTATACCGCCTCCCTGTTTGCGAAAGGGATCAACAAAGTGGCACAGAAAGTCGGGGAAGAAGCAGTAGAACTGGTCATTGAGAGTAAAGATGACAATAAAGAATTATTCCTGGGAGAAGCGGCAGATCTCCTCTTTCATTACCTTGTATTACTGCAACATAAGGGATATAGCCTGGCAGACGTGGTCAGCACCCTGGAAAAAAGGCATAAATAAAGGATCTACAAGAGGGGGATACTCACGGTCAGCAGACAACCTTCACCTGCAGCGGTCTTGATGTCCGCGGTTCCGTCATAAAATCGGACCCTTTCATAGATATTCGACAATCCGATCCCCCGGAAGGTCTGATTGGCATCAAAACCTATCCCGTTATCTTTAACGATCATGAATATGCGCTGATCATCACTGTTCAGGCATACATCCACATGCGATGCTGAACTATGCCGGAGAATATTCTTCAACTGTTCCTGGAGGATCCGGAACAGGGTTACTTTTTTCCCTTCGGTGAGGAGGTCGGCACTCAGGTCGTGTGTAAAATCAATAGCAAGAGCACTGGCCATCCGGGTATCATCCAGCAACTGACTGATACAGGAGATCAGGTTATTTTCCTTGAGCCGGGGCGCCACAAGTTCTTTGGACAGCTTACGGATCTCCTCTATTGCCAGTCCGATATACTCCATCCCTTTGGTCTGGTACAACTGCTGGTCAGTCGTTTCGGGACTGAGCATATCAATGAATAACCTGGCCGAGGAGAGGATCTGGTTCACATTATCATGCAGTTCGTGTCCGATCTGTGTCCGTTCTTTTTCCTGTGCCTGTATAACCAGTTCAGATACATCCTTATGCCGTTTCAACCGCTCTTCAATCAGCATTTTCTCCAGCTCCTTGATATTACTGACATCCTGGATCGAACCGATCATTTTAACAGGCAGACCATTTTCATACACGATATACCCTTTATCACGCATATATTTATAAATACCATCCGCACATTTGAACCGGTACTCTCCTTCCCAGGATTGTCTGCCCTCTTCGGTACTGTGCTTTACGGCATCGCCTACCCGGTTGCGGTCTTCGGGGTGGATACGTCGCAGCCACCAGGAGAGTCCTTTTGGAGTATCGGTATGGTATCCGATCATATCCATAAGCGCATCATTCCGGAAGATCTGGCCGGTTTGCATATCCCATTCCCAGATCGCATCTGTGGTGGCTCTTGAAAGCAGTAAGAGCCGGTCATTGGTCTCGCGTAGTTTCTTTTCTGCCTGCAGCTTATCGGTCAGGTTTACAGCATGTCCACCCAATACTTTCTTGCCAGAAATACCTTCGATCGGGAAAATGTCAATATGAAAGATATAATCCGATCCGTCAGCCCATCTGAGCGGCTGGATCAGGTCTTCCGATATTCCGGTTTCCAGCACCCGGAGATGTTTTTCCAGCAATGCTTCTGCTACCGATGACGGGATCAGTTCAAGCAGACTTTTATTAGCAGCCGTACGTTCATCAATACCGAAAAATTCATAAAAATTCCGGCTGGCAAAAAGCAGACAGGCCTGTTCATCCACCACCCAGGCCAGATTGGGGGTCTGTTTCATGAATGACCGGAGTACCGCTTTCCGCTCTTTCAGTTCCCGGATCAGTTTTTTCTCCAGCGTGAGGTCCGTAATACTGGTTACTACGGCAAAAGGGATACTGCTGTGGTCCCTGAACAGGGGTTGCGAACTCAGGTGCAACCAGCGTTGTTCCTCATTCTTCAAACGGATCACCAGTACTTCTGAATGTTGTTTGCGTGTTCTCAAGGCCTTCATGAACGACGTACGTTCAAATAAAATGCGCTGGTCCTGTTCATTGCGTATATCCCAGATCTTATTCCATTGAACAGCGATTTTTCTGAGGTTATACAGTTCTTCCAGTGAAACATCCAGGATCGATGCCGTTTTCTGATTGACGGCAATTAATTCTCCTTCCGCGTCCTGAAATAAGATCCCGGCGTCCAGGCTGTCAAATATGAGTTGATAATTATACTCACCCAGCCGGTAAAATTCCCGGGTCCTGTTTTCGTCGAGCAGTTTATAAGCCTGGCACAAGTACTGGCGGGAGGAGTTCCCGTCCGACTTCAGCGGGGTAATATGCCATTTCATCGGATGATACAGTCCGTTTTTCAAATACGCTTCCACACAGCAAACGGTTCCCTGCTCCTCCGATGCGGTCAGTTGTTGTATAAAATGCCCCCTGTTGACCGGGTGCAGCAGATCAAAAAGATTCGTTGCTTCCCTTTTGGGATTGGAGAGGTGCAGGGTGCGGACCATCCGGGCATTGGCCGAAATGATCGTACCGTCTTCCCGAATCAGGGAAATAAATTTGGTACGGGAAAGCGGGACTTCCCCGATGATCCTTTTTAATTCACTCCACTTAGTCCGCATATTCATCTGGTTGGCTTGTTTCAATATTCCGCTGGCAATAGGTATTCACAATTTCCGGCACCTGTAAAAAATCATTCGATTTATCCAGGAAATACCGGGCACCCAGTACCCTGCACTGCTCCCGATAAAATTCCTGTGAATGATTGGTGAGCATGATCACTTCTGAAGCCGACTGCTGCTCCCTGATATGTCGCAGCAAATCGATTCCGCTCTTTCCTGGCATATTAATATCCAGCAGGAGGATATCATGCCGGGTAGCGGCCATCAGCTCCATGGCGCTGTCAAAATCGCAGGCAATATTGATCTTCTTGGAAAACTGAACGTCGTCAAGGATACTGATCATCCGCTTGATGAAATTGGGATTATCATCCACGATCAGTATGTTCAGGATATTTTTCAGGACAGGAAAAGGTTTGGTATAACAGGACAAAAAAAAGAAAAGCCCCGGCAAGGGGCTGTAATACATCTGCTAAAGATTTGTAGAGTTTAGGCTACACCAGACCGTCATATCAATCTCGCCTCAATGGCATACCGGGCCAGTTCGGCATTACTTTTCATTTTCAATTTTTCCATGATCCGGGAACGATAAGTGCTTACGGTGGTGGAGCTTAAAGACAATTGGCTGGCGATCTCTGTGATCGTTTTTCCGGAGGCCAGTAGCTTGAACACATCAAATTCCCTGTCGGAAAGCACCTCATGAAGCGGCTTTTCCGTTTCATTATTGACAGACTCAGCCAGCTTTTCGGCCAGGGACAATGTGATATAGCGCTTCCCTTTGATCACTGTTTCAATAGCCCTCACAATATCGTCATGAATGGTTTCTTTGGTCAGGTATCCTGCCGCCCCTGATTTCAGCACGCGGAGTGCATACTGATCTTCAGGATACATGCTCATGATCAGAACGGGGAGACCTGGTGCGATTTCCCTGATCTGCATGATGGCATCCAATCCGCTCCGGCCAGGCATGTTCATATCGCAAACCACCACATCCCAGTCTTTGTGGGTGATGATTTCATTAATAAGTTCTTCCACATTCGAAGCCTCTCCGATGCGGGCAAAAGGGTATTGTTCCAGCAATAATTGCTTCATTCCCCTTCTGACGATCGCATGGTCGTCGGCAATTAATATTCGGATCATATCAACCCTGTTTATCTGCAAATTTAGTGACAGGCACGGAAACAATGACAGAAGTTCCCTCACCCGGATTACTGTTAATACTATATGTACCCCCGATCATCTCTGTTCGCTCCTTCATACCCAGTATACCCAGGGTTTTCTTTTCTGCCACTTTCATCGGGTCAAATCCTTTTCCATTATCTGTGATCGTCATGACCAGGTAGTTATCCTTTTCTTTCAGTGATACCGATAATTTCTTTGCGCCTGAGTGCCGGACCACATTGGTCAGGGATTCCTGAAATATCCGGAACAGGGCGGTCTTGCAGACGTCAGGGATCGGGATCTCATCATAAGGCGCATTAAATACGGTTTTTATCCCGGCCCGTTTTTCAAATTCGCCCAGTTGCCATTCCATAGCAGCGGTCAGTCCCAGGTCGTCCAGCAAACTGGGCCTTAGTTGCGAAGAGATCCGCCGGACGGACTGAACCGTTTCGTCAAGCATGGTCAGGAGGTCCTTTATGCGCTGATCCACTTTTTCATCCGTTCCCTGAAAACGCTTATTGAGCCAGGCCACATCCATCTTCAGCACCGTCAGCTGCTGCCCCAGTTCATCATGGATCTCCCGGGCTATATTGGTCCTTTCCTCTTCCCGAATATTCTGAAGGTGCGCAGTAAGACTCCGGACTGCCTGATAGGATGATTTCAGCTCTTCTTCCGCCTTGATCCGTTCCGTCATATCCCTGATCACGGAGAGAAACCGGCCATCAGGCAGTTGTTGTGACCGCACTTCCGTTACTACAACTGA